>DATFGS010000113.1:0-22988 GCA_035249225.1 Candidatus Methylomirabilota bacterium
GACCTCAAGCGCTCGGCGTCGGCCGGGGCGGCCGCGGAGCTGGCGGGCCCGGTGCTGGTGGGCTGCGACTTCGGCAGCACCACCGCCAAGGCGGTCGTGCTCTCGCCCGCACGTGAGCTGCTCTTCACCTGCTACGCGCTCTCCAAGGGCAACCCGATCGAAGACGCCCAGTCGCTCTTCCGCCAGGTGCGGGAGGCCGGCTACACCGACGTCGGCGGCCTCGCGCTGACCGGCTACGGGAAGGACCTGCTGCGCGACGTGGTCGGCGCCGACGTGGCGGTGGTGGAGACGGTGGCCCACGCGACCGGCACGCTCCACTTCCACCCCGACGCGGACGTGATCTGCGACGTGGGCGGCACCGACGTGAAGATCATGATCCTGCGCCAGGGCACGGTGGCCGACTTCCGCCTGAACTCCCAGTGCTCCTCCGGCAACGGGGCGTTCCTGCAGGGGGTGGCCGAGCGCTACGCGATCCCCCTCGAGGCTTACGCGGAGAAGGCCTTCGAGGCCAAGGCGATGCCCACGCTCGCGATGGGCTGCGGCGTCTTTCTCCAGTCCGACATCGTGAACCAGCAGCGCAAGGGCTGGGCCGCCGAGGAGATCATGGCCGCGCTCGCCGCGGTGCTGCCGGTGAACGTATGGATCTACGCGGGCCAGCTCCAGAACCTCCGGGCGGTGGGGCGCAAGTTCGTGCTGCAGGGCGGTACCCATCGCAACATGGCGGTGGTGAAGGCCCAGGTCGACTTCATCCGCGGCAAGGTGCCGGAGGCCGACGTGGTGCTGCATCCGTACTCCGGCGAGGCGGGGGCCATCGGGGCCGCGCTCTGCGCGGCCGACTGGCGCGAGGCCGGGAGCGGACGCGCGAGCTTCCGCGGGTTCGAGGCGATCGCCGCGCTCACCTACACGAGCACCACCGCGGCCGACACCGTCTGCAAGTGGTGCCCGATCAACTGCACGCGCACCTTCATCGACGTGCAGCTGCCCGGCGCCAAGGGGCGGCCCTGGAGCAAGCTGCCCCTGGCCGCGGGCTGGGAGCGGGTCATCAGCGGTAACTCCTGCCCCAAGGGGCTGGTCGAGGACGTGAACGAGCTGCGCGAGGTGAAGGCGAAGCTGGAGGAGGTCAAGCGTGACTACCCTAACGTTGCCGAGATGGTTCGGAAGGACGCGTTCCGCCGCTCCCGCGCAGGATCCGAGGTCGTCGCGGGCTAAGCTCCGGATCGGCATCCCGCGCGTCCTGAACCTCTGGTCCACCCACCAGTTCTGGGTGGGCTTCTTCGCCGAGCTGGGCGTCGAGGCGCGGCAGCTCGTCTTCTCGTCCCACACCTCGGAGGAGCAGGGGCGGCAGTTCGGCAAGGGCCGCGGCACGGTGGACTGCTGCTATCCGGTCAAGTGCATCGCGGGCCACTACGGCGAGCTGATCTTCGGCCAGCGCGAGCAGCTCGACATCCTGTTCTCGCCGATGATCTACAACCTCCCCTCGTTCCTCTCCGGCCACGTGGCGCGCACGCTCACCTGCCCGCGGGTCATGGCCGCGCCCGAGAACATCAAGGCCGGCTTCATGAAGGAGCGCGACGTCTTCGCGGAGCGGGGCATCCGCTACGCGGCGCCGTTGGTCTCGCTCGACGAGCCGCGGCTCGTGCCCAAGCAGCTCTGGGAGGGGCTCGACGGCGTGATCCCCGGGCTCACCGCCGGGGAGACCGCCCGCGCGACGGAGGCGGGCTACCGCGCGCTCGCCGAGTTCAACGCGCGCCTGCGGCGGAAGGGGCGCGAGGTGCTCGAGTGGTGCGCGCGCGAGAACCGCGGGTGCCTGATGGTCCTGGCGCGGCCCTACCACATGGATCCGGGCATCGGCCACGAGATCGAGGTGGATCTGCAGGCCTACGGCTACCCGGTGCTGTGGGCGCAGTACTTCCCGATCGACGACGACCTGATGCAGTGGGCCTTCGGGGAGGATCTCCGGGCCGGGCACGTCAAGTCTCCGTTCGACATCCGCGACGTGTGGCAGTCCTCCTACAGCAGCAACACCAACGAGATCCTCTGGGGCGCCAAGGCGGCCGCGCGGATGCCGTGGGTCACCTGTGTGGTGCGCCTGGCCAGCTACGAGTGCGGCATGGACCAGCCGACCTACACCCCGGTGCAGCAGATCGTCGAGCGGTCGGGCACGCTCTTCTTCTCCTTCCAGGACCTGGATTCGACCAAGCCGGCGGGGTCGGTCAAGATCCGGGTCGAGACCATCGCCCACTACCTCGAGAAGTACGCGGCGGACATCATCGAGAAGAAGAAGGCCGCGATGGCGCCGGGGTGCCCCCTGTTGCCCCGGGCCGCCGAGGCGGTGTCCGCCTGACCCCCCGGCATCTTTGACAGGGGTTTAGCCTCCGGCCTACACTCGCCGCAACGATGGCCAGGCGGCGGCGGCTGTTCTGGAAGTACGTCATCTTCTTCTCCCTCCTCGTCACCGTCGCCCTGCTCGCCAGCGGTATGGTCGAGATCTACTTCTCCTACCAGGAGAGCAAGGAGGTGCTCTCGGCCCTCCAGCGGGAGAAGGCCCAGGCCGCCGCCGTCCGGATCGAAGGGTTCATCACCGAGATCGAGCACCAGATGGGCTGGGTGACCCAGCCTCGCGCGGTGGCGGCCGCCCCCCTCGAGCAGCGGCGCTTCGACTTCTACCGCCTGCAGCGCCAGGTGCCCGCCATCACCGAGATCAGCTACATCGACCCCGCCGGGCGCGAGCAGGTGCGCGTCTCGCGCCTCGCCATGGACGTGTTCGGCAGCCAGACCGACCTCTCGGCCGACCCGCGCTTCACGGAGGCCCGCGCCCGCCGGCTCTACCGCGGGCCCGTGTACTTCCGCAAGGAGTCCGAGCCCTACATGGCCATCGCCATCGCGGAGGGCGGGCAGGGCGGGGGGGTCACCGCGGCGGAGGTGAACCTCAAGTTCATCTGGGACGTGGTTTCCCAGATCAAGGTGGGCAAGGCCGGCCAGGCCTTCGTGGTGGACGGGCAGGGGGCGCTCATCGCGCACCCCGACATCAGCCTGGTGCTCCAGAAGACGGACCTGTCCCGGCTCGAGCACGTCAAGGCGGCGCTCACCCCCTCCCCGGGGGCCGGCCTCGCCTCGAGCCCCATCGCGGTCGCCCGCAACCTGAAAGACCAGCGGGTGCTCACCGCCCACGTGACGATCCCGTCGCTGCGCTGGACGGTCTTCGTGGAGCAGCCGCTGGAGGAGGCCTTCGCCCCCCTCGAGGCCTCGGTCCGCCGCACCGCGCTGCTCGAGCTGATCGGCATCGCCCTGTCGGTGATCGTCAGCCTGATCCTGGCCCGCACCATGGTGAAGCCGATCCGCGCGCTGCAGGCGGGGGCGGCCCAGTTCGGCGAGGGCAACCTGACCGGCCGCATCGCGGTGCGGACCGGCGACGAGCTGGAAGGGCTGGCCGAGCAGTTCAACAGCATGGCGGAGAAGCTCCAGGAGTCCTACGCGGGCCTCGAGCGCAAGGTCGAGGAGCGCACCTACGAGCTGAGCGAGGCGCTCGAGCAGCAGACCGCAACTGCCGAGGTGCTGCGGGTCATCTCCAGCTCCCCGACCGATCTGCAGCCGGTCATGGACGCGGTGGTCGAGAACGCGGCGCGGCTCTGCGACGCCTCCGACGCGAGCATCTTCCGCATCGAGGGCGAGGAGTTCGAGCGGGTGGCCGTCTATGGCCTCCAGACCGCCCCGCCCGAGATGACGGCCCGGAGGACGATCTCGCCCGGGCTCGTGACCGGCCGGGCGGTGCTGGAGCGCCGGACCGTCCACGTCGACGATCTCGCCGACGAACCGGGGCGCGACTACCCGGCTTCCCGTGAGCTCCAGCAGGCGACCGGCACCCGGACGCTCCTGGCCACCCCCCTGCTCCGGGAAGGGGTGCCGATCGGGGTGATCCTCATCCGCCGCCTCGAGGTGCGCCCGTTCTCGGACAAGCAGATCAAGCTGCTCGAGACCTTCGCGGACCAGGCGGTGATCGCGATCGAGAACGTCCGCCTGTTCCGGGAGCTGGACGTTCGGAACCGGGACCTGACCGAATCGCTGGAGCAGCAGACCGCCACCGCGGAGATCCTCGGCGTCATCAGCAGCTCCCCGACCGACCTCCAGCCGGTGATGGCGGCGGTGGTGGAGGCGGCGGCCCGCCTGTGCGACGCCCAGAACGCCCAGGTCTTCCAGATCGAGGGCTCGCTGATGCGGCTCGTGGCCCGGCACGGGCCGGTCAAGTCCAGCCTGGAGGCCGGCGAGGCGAGGCCGCTGACTCGCGGCTCGGTATCGGGCCGCGTCGCCCTCGAGCGGCGCACCCTCCGGATCGACGACCTGCGGGTCGATCTCGAGGCCGAGTATCCGGACATCGCCGCGGCCATCCGGCGCCAGGGCATCGCGTCCACCGTGGGAGTGCCCCTCCTTCGCGAGGGCGTCGCGATCGGCGCGATCACCGCGTTCCGGACGGAGGTGCGGCCGTTCAGCGACCAGCAGGTCACGCTGCTCGAGACCTTCGCGGACCAGGCGGTGATCGCGATCGAGAACGCGCGCCTGTTCGAGGAGCTGCAGGCGCGCACCCGCGATCTCTCCAAGTCGCTGGAGGAGACCGGCGCGCTCAGCGAGGTCATCCGGGCGGTCAGCTCCTCGCTCGACCTCCGCGAGATCCTCGACGCGGTGGCGCGCCGGGCGGTCACCCTCGCGGGGGCGGACGGCTGCGGCATCTTCGAGTACAGTCCCGAGCGCGGGCGGTTCTACGCGGTGGTCAGCCAGGGGATCAGCCGCCGCTTCGTGGACTCGATCCCGGTGAGCATGAACCAGGGCACCATCGGGCGGGCGACCCAGACCGGGGAGCCGGTCCAGGTCGGCGACGTGCTGGCGGTGCCCGACTATCCCTTCAAGGACCGCTTCGTGGACGAAGGCCTGCGCGCGGTGCTCACGGTGCCGATGATGGGCGGCGACGTCGCGCGCGGCATCGTGCTCTTCCGCCGGGCTCCCGGGGAGTTCGACGAGCGGGTGGTGACGCTCATGCGCACCCTCGCCGACCAGTCGAAGGTCGCGATCGCCAACGCGCACCTCTTCCGGGAGATCGAGGAGAAGAGCCGGCTGCTCGAGGAGGCCAACCAGCACAAGTCGGAGTTCCTCGCGAGCATGTCGCACGAGCTGCGGACGCCGCTGAACGCGATCATCGGGTTCTCCGAGGTCCTGCTGCAGCGCATGTTCGGCGAGCTGAATCCGAAGCAGGACGAGTACCTGCAGGACGTGCTGTCCTCGGGGCGCCACCTGCTCTCGCTCATCAACGACATCCTCGACCTCTCCAAGGTGGAGGCGGGCCGCATGGAGCTGGAGCTCGCGCGCTTCGACCTCCCCCAGGCGTTGCACGACACCCTGGTGCTGGTGCGGGAGCGGGCGGTGCGGCACGGCATCGAGCTGCAGCTCGACGCGGACGCCCGCCTCGGCCCGCTGGTGGCCGACGAGCGGAAGATCAAGCAGGTGATGCTGAACCTCCTCTCCAACGCGGTGAAGTTCACGCCGGAGGGCGGGCGCGTGGACGTGCGCGCGGTGCCCACCGACCGCGGGGTGGAGATCTCGGTGGCCGACACCGGGATCGGCATCGCGCCGGAGAACCAGGAGCTCATTTTCGAGGAGTTCCGGCAGGTCGGGGGGGACTACGCTCACAAGCGGGAGGGCACGGGACTCGGCCTGACCCTCGCCCGCAAGTTCGTGGAGCTGCACGGCGGCCGCCTCTGGGTCAAGAGCCAGGTCGGCCAGGGCTCCACCTTCACCTTCTCCGTTCCGGAGCGACCATGGCCGGCGAGCTGATCCTGATCGTCGAGGACAACGAGAAGAACCGGAAGCTGGAGCGCGACATCCTCCAGTTCCACGGCTACCGCACCGCAGAGGCCGACAACGCGGAGGACGGGATCGCGCTGGCCCAGGCGACGCCGCCCGACCTGGTCCTGATGGACATCCAGCTCCCGCGCATGAACGGGATCGAGGCGCTCCAGGTCCTGCGCGGCGACGCGCGGACCCGGGCCATCCCGGTGATCGCGGTGACCGCGTCGGCCATGACCCAGGACCGGCAGAAGATCATGGCGGCCGGCTTCGACGCCTACCAGGCCAAGCCGATCGACGTGACCCAGTTCGTGGCCGCGGTGCGCGCGATGCTCGATCGCCCCGGCCGGGAGGGGGGCGCGCGGTGAACGACCCGGCGCGCATCCTGGTGGTGGACGACACCCCGATGAACGTCAAGCTCCTCGAGGGCGTGCTCGCGGGCCACGGCTACGCGGTGATCACCGCGCCGTCCGGCGCGATCGCGCTGGAGCGGGTGCGCGCCGAGCAGCCGGACCTGGTGCTCCTGGACGTGGTGATGCCCGAGATGAGCGGGTACGAGGTGTGCCGGCGGCTGCGGGCCGAGGAGGCGACGCGGCTGCTGCCGGTGGTCATGGTCACCGCGCTCGATCCGGTCACCGAGCGGGTGAAGGGCATCGAGGTGGGCGCCGACGACTTCCTGACCAAGCCGATCAACCAGCCCGAGCTGCTCGCCCGGGTGCGCTCGCTCCTGCGCATCCGGGCGCTGCACGACGAGCTGGCCGAGCTGAACCGGACGCTCGAGCAGCGGGTGCGGGACCAGGTGGCCCAGCTCGAGCGCCTCGGGCGCCTCCGCCGCTTCTTCTCGCCCCAGCTCGCCGAGCTGATCGTGGCCGGCGACACCGAGGACCCGCTCAAGAGTCACCGGCGCGAGATCACGGTGGTCTTCCTCGACCTGCGCGGCTTCACCGCGTTCGCGGAGACCGCCGAGCCGGAGGAGGTCATGACGGTGCTGCGCGAGTACCACGCAGAGATGGGCCGGCTGATCGTGGCCGCGGAGGGCACGCTCGAGCGCTTCGCGGGCGACGGCATGATGATCTTCTTCAACGATCCGGTCGAGGTGCCCGATCCGGCCGCGCGGGCGGTCCGCATGGCCGCCACGATGCGGGAGCGCATCGCGACCCTCACCGAGGCGTGGCGCCGGCGCGGGTTCGATCTCGACTTCGGGGTGGGGATCGCGCAGGGCTACGCCACCATCGGGGCGGTCGGCTTCGAAGGGCGCCTCGACTACGGGGCCATCGGCACCGTGACCAACCTCGCCTCGCGGCTCTGCGGCGAGGCCAAGCCGGGGCAGATCCTGCTCTCCCAGCGGGTGGCGGGCGGGGTGGACCAGATCGCCGAGGTCGAGACGGTCGGCGAGCTGACCCTCAAGGGCTTCCAGCGTCCGGTGAAGGCCTTCAACGTCGTGCGCCTCAAGGACTGACCACGACGCATGGATCGCCGCGCCTTCCTGATCGGGATGGCGTCCGGGCTCGTGATCGGGTCGGGCGGCGCCCACGCCCAGCCCGCCCCCGCGAAGACGGTCCGGCTCGGCGTCCTGCGGGCCGCGCCGGACGCCCCGATCTTCCGGCAGAACTTCGCGCGCTTCAATCAGGCGCTGCGCGCGGCCGGCTTCGTCGAGGGCGCGAACCTGGTCATCGAGTTCCGGGTGCGGGCGGGCCGGACCGAGGACATGTCGCGCCTGGCCCAGGAGCTGGTCGGCCTCGGGATGGACGCGATCGTGGCGATCGGGCCGGCCGCGGTGCAGGCCGCGGTCTGGGCGACGAGCGTCATCCCGATCGTGGCGGTGGATCTCGAGTCGGATCCGGTCGCTGCGGGATTCGCGGTCAGTCTCGCTCGTCCCGGCCGGAACGTCACGGGGGTGTTCCTGGACTTCCCGGAGCTGAGCGGCAAGTGGATCCAGCTCCTGAGAGAGCTGGTCCCGCGTCTGGCGCGGGTCGCGGTGGTCTGGGACCCATCCACGCCCGGGATTCTGCTGAAGGGCGCCCAGACCGCCGCCCGCACGCTCCGCGTGGAGATGTTCGCGCTCGAGGCGCTGACCGCCGAGGACTTCGCGTCCGTGTTCCGGTCGGCCGCGGAGAAGCGCGCGGACGCGGTCATGGTGCTGTCGTCGCCGATCTTCTACTCCGCGCGGCCCCAGATCGTCGAGGGCGCGGCGAGGCACCGGATGCCGACGAGCATGCCGTTCCCCGAGTTCGCGGTTCACGGGGGGTTGCTGGCCTACGGACCCGACATTCCCGCGATGTTCCGCCAGGCGGGCGACGTCATGGTGCGGGTGCTGCGCGGCGCGCGGGCGGGCGACATCCCCCTGGAGCTTCCCGCGCGCTTCGAGCTGGTCGTGAATCGGCGGACCGCCGCGAGCCTCGGGCTGGGTCTTCCGCCGTCGCTGCTCGCACGGGCCGATCGGGTGATCGAATGAAGAAGGTCGCGGTGGTGGGCGCGGGCGCGATCGGCACGTTCCTGGGTATCCATCTCGCCCGGACCGGCGCGGAGGTGTCCGTTCTCGCGCGGGGAGCGACCGCGGCCGCGCTGCGGGCCCACGGGTTCCGCTTCGAGGAGGGCGGCGCGACGCTCACCGCCTCGGTGCGCGTGGCGGAGGACACCGCCGCGCTCGGCCCGCAGGAGCTGGTCGTCCTCGCGGTGAAGGGGCCGTCGCTTCCCGGCCTCGCCGCGGCGATCGGGCCGCTGCTCGGCCCGGACACCGTGGTGCTGACCGCGATGAACGGGGTGCCGTGGTGGTTCTTCCACGGTCTCGGCGGGCCGCACGAGGGCGCCGCGGTGCGGGCGGTGGATCCCGAGGGCCGCGTCGCGGCCTCGATCCCGGCGCGCCACGTGATCGGCTGCGTGGTGCACGCGACCTGCTCGGTGCGCGAGCCCGGCCTCGTGCGGCACGGCTTCGGGCGGGGCCTGATCATCGGCGAGCCCCGCGGTGGCGCGTCGGCCCGGGTGAGCGCGCTGGCCGATCGCCTGACCGCGGCCGGCTTCGAGACCACCGTCAGCCCGCGCATCCAGGCCGACGTGTGGTACAAGCTCTGGGGCAACATGACCATGAACCCGATGTCCGCGCTCACCGGCGCCACCTGCGACCGTCTCCTCGACGATCCGCTGCTCGATCGCTTCACGCTCGCGATCATGGGCGAGGCGGCGGCCATCGGCGAGCGCATCGGGTGCCCGATTCGCCAGAGCGGGGAGGAGCGGAACGCGGTGACCCGCAAGCTCGGCGCGTTCAAGACCTCAATGCTCCAGGACGTGGAGGCGGGCAAGCCGCTCGAGATCGACGGGCTCCTCACCGCGGTGAGCGAGATCGGGCGGCGCGTGAGCGTGCCCACCCCCAGCACCGACGCGCTGCTCGGCCTCACCCGGGTCTTCGCGGCCGGCCGCGGGCTCTACTAGGATGGCGACGCCGCGCGCGCCGTTCCGCGCCGACCACGTGGGCAGCCTGCTGCGCCCGCCCGCGCTCAAGGCGCTGCGCCTCGAGCGGGAGGCGGGGCGGGCGAGCGCGGCGGAGCTGGCCGCGGCCGAGGACGCGGCGATCCGCGAGGCGGTGCATCTTCAGGAAGAAGCCGGGCTCCTGGGCGTGACCGACGGGGAGATGCGCCGCAAGTCCTGGCACATGGACTTCCTCACCCGGCTGGGCGGCCTCGCGAGCGAAGGCAAGCAGCTCCCGGTGACCTTCCACGGCCGCGCGGGCGACGTGAACTTCACGCGGCCCGACCTGCGCATCGCCGCGCGGGTGGGCCGTCCCGCCCCGATCTTCGTGGACGCGTTCCGGTTTCTCCGATCGGCCACCTCGCGCACCGCCAAGCTCACGATCCCGTCGCCCTGCATGCTCTACTCCCAGGTGGGGCGCGCCAACATCGACCGGGCGGTCTACCCGGATCTCGACGGCTTCGTGGAGGACACCGCCGCCGCCTACCGCGCCGAGATTGCCGATCTGCACGCGGCGGGGTGCCGGTATCTCCAGCTCGACGACGTGAGCCTGGCCTACCTCTGCGACGAGGAGATGCGCGCGCAGGGCCGCGCCCGCGGCGAGGATCCCGACGAGGTACTCGCGCTGTCGGTGAAGCTGATCCAGGCCACCCTGCGCGACCGGCCGAAGGACCTGGTGGTGTGCACGCACCTCTGCCGCGGCAACTTCCGCTCGAGCTGGCGCGCCCAGGGCGGCTACGAGCGGGTGGCGGAGGCCATCTTCAACCAGATGCCCTACGACGGCTTCTTCCTCGAGTTCGACGACGCGCGCTCCGGCGACTTCTCGCCGCTGCGCTACGTTCCCAAGCACGTGCGGGTGGTGCTGGGGCTCGTGACGAGCAAGACGCCCGCCCTGGAGCAGAAGGCCGACCTGCGGCGCCGTCTCGACGAGGCCTCGAAGTACATCGCGCTCGAGCAGCTCTGCGTGAGCCCGCAGTGCGGCTTCTCCTCGACGCTCGAGGGCAACGCGGTGACCGTCGAGCACCAGAAGGCGAAGCTCGCGCTCTGCGTGGAGCTCGCGCGGGACGTCTGGGGCGGCCTCTAGGCGGCGCGACCCGCCTCAGCCGGCGGGGAGGAGGACGCAGGCCTCGTCGGGGACGGTCAGCGCGACCGGGTCGCCCGCGCGGGCGCGCGCCGGGGTGGGGCCGGTGACCCGCAGCACGACGTCGCTCTCCTCCAGCGCGACCTGATAGTCCACCGTGTCGCCGAGGTAGCTCGCCCGCAGCACGGTGCCCGCGAGCGCATTCGTGCCCGCGGGCGGGGAGGCCACACCGGCCCGCGGCTCGAGCGCGATGAGGTGGGGCCGGATCGACACCACCACGGGCGCCCCGGGAGTGAGGCCGCCGGCGGCCACACGGAGCCGCACGCGGCCGCGGGTGACGCTGCCCGCGGTGTCCGCGACCGCGTCGATCAGGTTGGTCTTGCCGATGAACTCGGCGACGAAGCGCGTGCGAGGCCGCTCGAACAGCTCGTGCGGCGCGGCGATCTGCTCGACCCGGCCGTTGCGGATGACCGCGGCCCGGTCCGAGATCACCATCGCCTCCGCCTGGTCGTGGGTGACGTAGAGGGTGGTGATGCCGAAGCGCTCGTGCAGCCGGCGGATCTCGAAGCGCATCTCCTCGCGGAGGCTCGCGTCGAGATTGGAGAGCGGCTCGTCGAGCAACAGAATCTCGGGCTCCACCACCAGGGCGCGCGCCACCGCCACCCGCTGCTGCTGGCCCCCCGACAGCTCGCCGGGATAGCGGGCGCCGTAGCCCGCGAGCTGCACCGCGCGGAGCATCTCGTCCACCTTGCCGCTCCGCTCCGCGCGCGGGGTCTTGGCGAAGCGGAGCCCGTAGGCCACGTTCTGCGCCACCGTCATGTGCGGCCACAGCGCGTAGCTCTGGAAGATCATCGCCATGCGCCGCCGCTCGGGGGGGATCACGGTGCCGGGCGCGGACAGCACGCGCTCGCCCACCCGGATCTCCCCCGCGTCCGGCGCCATGAAGCCCGCCACCAGCCGCAGCGTCGTGGTCTTGCCGCAGCCGGAGGGGCCGAGGAGGGCGACCAGCTCGCCGGGCCCCACCGTGAGGTCGAGCCCGTCCACCGCCGCGACGTCGCCGAAGCGCTTGGTGAGGCCGGTGATGGTGACGTCGGGCATGGGGTCCTCGGAGGGGGGCTAGCTCGACCCGGTCGAGGGCCGCGCCCCCATGACGTCGCGGCCGAGGAGGGCCTGCATGAGCGCCACCGTGGCGAAGGTCATCACGAGCATGAACACGCCGAGCACCGCGATGGCCCCGAACTGGCCTTCCTCCTTCAGGTCGAAGATCACCACCGACATCACCTTGGTGTTCGGGGTGAACAGGATGATGGAGGCGGACAGCTCGCGGATGACCCCGATGAAGACGAAGCACCAGGTGGCGATGATCCCGCTCCGGGCGAGCGGCGCGGTGATCTCCCGCAGCACCCGCAGCCGGCCCGCGCCCAGGATGCGGCCGGCCTCCTCGAGCTCGGGATGGATGCCGCGCATGGTGGCGTCGGCCTGCGAGTAGCCGACCGGCATTTCCTTGGTCAGGTAGGCGATGAAGAGGATCCACAGCGTGCCGTAGAGGAGGAACGGCGGCCGCGTGTATGCGACGAACAGGGCCACCGCCAGCACCACGCCCGGGATGACCACCGGGGCCACCGCGAGGAAGCCCAGCACCTGGTGGCCCGCCACGAGCCGGCGGTTCGTCACGTAGGCGAGCACGGTGGCGAGGCCCGCGCCCACGCACGCGGTGAGCACGCCCAGCTCCAGCGTGTTGACGATCGCGGACTGGGTCGCGCTGTGGAGAAAGGTGAACGACCAGTTCTCGAGCGTGAAGTTCGCGGGCGTGAGGGGCTGGGCCCAGGCGCGCGCGAAGGCGGCCTTCAGCAGGATGCCGTAGGGCAGGAACACTGCGCCGGCCAGCACCGCGAGGCAGCCCGCGAGCGCGGGAAGGCGCCAGCGGCCGAGCCGGATGATCCGCCGCTGCCCGCCCTTGCCGCCGACCGCCGCGTAGCCGCGCCGTCCGAGCAGCTTCTTCTGGAGGAGCAGCAGCAGCGCGGTGGCGAGCAGGAGGGGGATCGAAAACGCGGCGGCGAGATCGGCGCGGGGCGGGTACTGGAAGAACGACCACATCTGGGTGGTCACGGTGTGGAAGCCCGCGGGCAGGGCCAGGATCGCGGGGGAGCCGAAGAGGGCCAGGGCCTGGAGCACGGCCAGGATGAACCCGCTCAGGATCGCGGGCAGCACCATGGGCAGCGTGATCGTGCGCGCCACCTGCAGGCGGCCCGCGCCCAGGATGGCGGCCGCGTCCTCGAGGTCGGAGGCGATGAGGCCGAGCGTGTTGGCGATCATGATGTAGACGTACGGGAACGTGTAGATCGCCACCACGAAGATCAGCCCCGGCATCGAGAAGATGTTCAGCAGCGGACCCTCCGCGCCGGTGAGGTCGCGGTAGAGCTGGTTGAGATAGCCCGCGTTGGGGCCGGCGAGCATCACCCACGCGAAGGCGCCCAGGAAGGGCGGCGTCACGAACGACGCCATGATCAGGCTCTGGATGATCCGGCGCCCGGGCAGGTCGGTGCGGGCCGAGAGCCAGGCCATGGGGGCGCCGATCGCGAGGGCGACGAGGCCGGACCAGAAGGCGAGCACCACCGTGTTCCAGAGCGCCTTCTGCAGCGGCGGGTCCCCGAGCACGCGCGCGTAGTGGGCGAAGGTGAATCCGCCCCGCGGGGCGGTCACGCTGATGTAGGCGAGCCAGCCCATGGGCAGCAGGATCAGCATGACCAGCGCGGCCGCCGCGAGCAGCCAGACCGGGGCGGCGCGGTCGAGCCCGTCGAAGCGGCCGGGCCTTCGCGAGAGGGACGCCTCGGCCATGGCGGGCGCTAGGCGCCGAAGAGCTCCACGAAGCGCGTCTTGATCTCCTCGTTGCGCTTCTCGAGCTCCTCCGGGTCCACCTGGAGGAGCTTGAGCTCGCCGAGCTTCGGCCGGTCGGCCGGGTACTTCACCTCCGGGTGGCCGGTGTAGAGGCCCTCGGTGTCGGCCAGAACCTGCTGGATCTCCCGCGAGAAGATGAAGTCGGTGAAGAGCCGGGCCGCGTTGGGATGCGGCGCGAAGCTCGTGATCGCGCTCGGGGAGACCACGAGGGGCACGCCCTCCTTCGGGAAGACGATCTCCACCGGATTGCCCTTCTTCTTGAGCTGGTAGAAGGTGTAGTCGCCCCCGTCGACCGCGACCGGCCGCTCGCCGGAGGCCACGATGCCGCCCGGATCCACCGCCGACTGCACGAGCATCGGCTTGTTCTGCGCGAGCGCCTTGAAGTAATCCCAGCCGTGCAGGTGCACGAGGGCGAGGACGTGGGTGGCGATCACCCCGCTGTAGCCCGGATGCGCGGTGACGAGCTTGCCGCGCCACTTCGGATCGAGCAGGTCCTTCCAGGTGCGCGGGGCCTCCGCGGCGCTGACCTTCTGGGTGTTGTAGGCGATGACGTTGACGGTCGCCCGCAGGCCGTAGTGGAAGCCGTCCTTGTCCTTGAAGCCGGGCGCGAAGCGGTCGACGCCCGCCGGGGTGTAGCGCGCCAGGAGCTGCTTGTCCTTCAGCAGCACGTAGTGGCCGGCGTCGGAGGTGTGGACCACGTCCACGTTCTTGATGTTGGCCTGGAGCTCCTGCATCATCCGCTGCAGGATCCGCTGCGAGCCGGTGCGCTGCACCTCCACCTTGACGCCCGGGTACGCGGTCTCGAAGAGCTTGGCCACCTTCTCGGAGCTCGTCAGCGCGAGCGAGGTGTACCAGACGACCTTGCCCTCCTTGCGCGCGGCCTCGAGCCGCGCGTCCTGCGCGACGGCGGGGGCCGCGACGGCGATCAGGGCCAGGACCAGCAGGACGAGCGCGGGGCGGCGGTGTGTCATCACGGCTCCTCTAGGCGGTGAGGGCGTCCATCAGGGGCGCGAGCCGCGGCTGCGCGGCGAGCGTGTCCACGAGCGCGCCCACGCGGGCGGCCTGCGCGTCGGGCACCGCCTCGGCCGCGTTGGCGCGGAACTTGGCGGTCAGCTCCTCGCGCGTCATCGGGGCATCCGGCCCCCCGCGCGGGTGATCCTGCCGCTCCTCCAGCACGCGCCCGTCGGTCAGGCGCACCGCCACGTGCCCGATGAAGTGCCGCGGGTAGTCGATGGTCGGGTCGATGTCGTAGAAGACCTTCCCGGCCACCGCGCGCAGCCTCTCGTCGCGCACCGCCTCGTCGGTGAAGTCGGCGAGGGTGGCGCGGCCGTTGACCAGGATCGAGGCGAGCAGGTACGGCAGGCTGAACTTGGCCGCGTAGCCGTTCTTGGGCCGGTGCTTCGCGGCGAGCGGCTCCCAGAGGCGCGGGATCGGGCCCGCCGCGGTGCGGCAGCGGACCTCGGCGATCTCCTCGGGGCGCGGGCGGTGGCGCTCCCGCAGCCGCAGGGCGCAGTCCATGTAGGGATGCGCGATGGAGCCGCAGGGATAGGGCTTGAAGGTGAGGTTGGAGATCTCCCACGCGCGCCCGAGGCTCTCGAGCAGCGCCTCCAGCCGGGCCTCGTCGTGGCCGCCCGCGAAGGCGGCGTAGAAGCCGTGCTCGCCCTCGAAGACCGTCTCCGGCCCCGTGAACCCGGCGCGCGCGAGGAGTGCGGCGGTCACGCCCGCGTGGGCGGCCCACCCGGGATGCAGGCGCTTGGTCCAGGAGCCGTCGGCCAGATACTCGATGATGCCGGAGGCCTGGCTCCCGCAGATGCCGAAGGCGTGGACGAGCTGGTCCTCGGTGAGGCCGTGGAGCCGCCCCGCCGCCGCGGCGGCCGCGAAGCTGCCGGTCAGCGCGGTCGGATGGTAGTGCCGGGCGTGGAACCGGCCCGGCACCGCGAGACCGATCCGGCACATCACCTCCACACCCACCATCATCGCCTCGAGCGCGGCGCGGCCGGAGGCCTCCATCGCCTCCCCCACCGCCAGCGCGGTCGTCACCGCGACGCAGCCGGTGTGGACGATGGCGTCCTCGCGCGTGTCGTCGAAGTCGAGCCCGTGGGCGAGCGTCCCGTTGGCGAGCGCGGCGGCGGCGGCACCGATCCGGGCCTTGCTGCCGATCACCACGCTCTCCGGCGCGCCGCCGAGACGGACCGCCGCCTCCGTCACCGACCGGCCGAAGTCCTGCCGCGAGGACGCCAGGCAGCTCCCGAGAGTGTCCAGCGCCAGCAGCGTCGCCTGCGCGGAGACCGCGGGCGGCGCCGCGCCGAGCGAGAAGCCGGACACGAATCGCGCGAGGCGCCGAGCGACCGAGAGGGACGAGGCGGGGGGCTGTGGCACGGCCGTCGGCCTGTTCTACTGAACGGGTCGGGGGATGTCAACGACGAACTTCCACGCGCGGGGGCCGCCCGGTGGCGGACGCCCCGCGGGCGCGCTATGATTCGGGCGCGATGGACGAGATGGTGGCCTCGCGTGTGAGTGGTGTAGCGCAGGTCTTCGATCTGCACGCGCTCAAGGCCTTCGCCCCGGACAAGCGCGTCCGCAAGATGCTCTTCAAGACCGACCAGCTGTGGTCGGAGATCGCCTGCTACGAGCCGGGCCAGTCCACCGTGATGCACATGCATCCGAAGGAGGAAGAGGCGATCTTCGTGCTGGAGGGGACCGCCCACATGAGCATCGACGGCGAGGAGATCGTGGCGGAGGCGGGCTCGATCGTGAAGTTCCCCCGGAGCGTCATGCACGACGTCCGGAACCTGGGCCCCGAGCGCTGCGTCATCATGTTCCTCAAGGTCAACCCCAAGGTGCTGTCCGCGAAGGCCGATGGGTAACGTCGAGCGCTGCGACAAGACCCTGCCGGTCAACGAGATGATCTTCTACGTCCGCCGGGACGCGGTGCTGCGGGCCCGCTGGCTCAGCGACCTGGAAGGCCTCGCCCGCGAGTTCGGACTGAGCCGCGAGGAGTACGAGGCTTTGCGCGACCGGGACGTCCGGCGGCTCAACGAGATGGGCGTGCACCAGTACTACATCCCTCAGATCCTCCGGCTCTTCTACGGGGCCTCCGCCAACAGCAACAGCCACCCCGCGCTCGAGGCCTACCGGCGCGCCTACCCGGACGAGACCGCGGCCGCGGAGCGGATCGCCTCCCGGGCGCCGCGGCGGGAGGGCTGAGGGTGGCGCGCATCGTGGCCGCGATGGCGATGACGCACTCGCCGGGGCTCACCGGCTGGTTCGAGCGCGCCCCGGAGGACCAGCAGGTCGAGGCGCGGCGCGCGCTGGACGAGATGCGGGAGCGGCTGCGGGCGGCGCGGCCCGACGTCGTTCTGGTATTCAGCAACGATCACCTGCTCAACTGGCCGATCAACAACACCCCGGAGTACACGGTGGGGATCGGGGCCGAGCACGCGGGGCCCGCCGACTGGTACGACGAGTGGCTCGCGCTCGCGAAGTACCGCATCCCCGGCCATCCGGCGCTCGCCCGCCACCTGGTCAACGAGGGTGCGCGGCGGCGCCTGGCCCTGTCGTACCTGCGGGAGATGCAGTTCGACGACGGGGTGTCGGTCCCGATGCACTATCTCAACCCGACCGGCGACATCCCGCTGGTGCCGGTGACCATGAACTGCACGGTGCCGCCCATCCCGACGCCCGCGCGCGCCTACGAGGTGGGGACGCTCCTGCGCGAGATAGTGCGGGAGTACCCCGGCGCCGAGCGCGTCGCGGTGGTCGCCACCGGCGGGCTCTCGCACGAGCCGGGCGGCCCGCGCTACTTCTGGGTCGACGAGGAGTTCGACCGGTGGTTCCTCGGCCTGCTCAAGCAGGGTGATCACGCGGCGCTGCTGCGTGAGTGCACGCTCGAGCGCATGGAGGCCGCGGGATCCGGCGGCACCGCGGAGCTGCTCGCCTGGATCCTCGCGCTCGCGTTCACGAGCGGGCCCGCCGAGGTGCTCGCGTACATGCCCGCGGTGGCCTGGCGGTCGGGAACCGGCATGGTGGTGTGGCCGGAGGTCAAAAATTGACACCCAGCAAGCGTCCTCCCGTGGACGACCGGAGTGACACGTGAGAATCGTTCATCAACGATCGCCCGCTAAGTCCAAGTCCCGTCTCACCCGCCCGGCTGGCGCCGTTCTTGCTCCGTCCCGGTCCGGGGGAATTGGTGCCATGAGGGGACAGACGGGACAGGAATCGTCGGTGTTCCGCAAGCCGACCGCGCCGCCGCCCGATCGTGCCGCGCAGCGGCGTGCGCCCGAGGCGCGCAATGATCGCGCGATCGTGATTCCCGCGCGGGTCGCCTCGTCCCTGTCCCGGACCGTGCGCGAGCAGCTCGCCTATCTCACGCCGGATCAGCAGCGCGCGTTCCTGTGGCGCTACCGCGCCCAGGCGAAGTCGCCGGTCGTCGCGCTCGCGTTCCTGCCGCTCGGCTGGCACTACCTCTACCTGCGCAAGCGCGGCCTCCAGGTCCTGTTCTGGCTCACCCTGGGCGGGCTCGCCGCGTGGTGGGTGCTGGACTTCTTCCGCATCCGCGGGCTCGTGCGCGACTACAACCGGCGCGTGGCGATGCACGTGATGCGGGCGCTCTGGGGGTAGGGTAGCGGCCGGTCGCTCGGTTCCATGGATCCCGCCTTCACGAAGGTCGCTGGCTGCGACCTGTGTCGCGCCGCGCGCATCACCCCGTGGTTCCACGAAGACGACATCTGCTGGATCGCCGAGTGTGAGATCTGCGCGGTACCCATGGTGGTCTGGCGCTACCACGGCACCGAGCCGCCCGCCGAGCATCTCACCCACATGCACGCGCGGCTGCGCGAGGTCGCGACCCGGCAGGTCGGCGAATGCTACATCGACGATCACATGCGCAACATTCCCGATCACTACCACGCCCACGGCCGGCCCAAGGGCGGGTTTTTTGGTCGAAGGGCGCCCTGAGGGCCCCGCGAGCCTCCCCCGGAAACGATTGGGCCGGCCCACCAGGAGACGACCATGGCAGAGAGCGAGCTCCATCGGAAGGGCGGCGAGATCCGCCGCAAGCTGCTGGGCGACAAGTACGTGGACCGCGTGAACGCGACCACCTACAAGGACCCGGTCATGCGCCAGTTCATCGACGTGGCCACCGAGAACGTCTTCGGCGCGCTCTGGACGCGGCCGGGCCTCGATCTCAAGACGCGCACGCTCGTGTGCGTGGTCTCCGACGCGGCCACCGGGCGGGAGCCCGAGCTGCGCATCCACCTGCGCATGGCGCTGCGCCAGGGCTGGACCGAGACCGAGCTGATCGAGACCCTGATCCACATGTCGGGCTACGTGGGCGTGCCGGTCATCCGCGAGGCCATGATCGCGGCGGGCCAGGTCTTCGCCGAGGTCAAGGCCGAGGGCTGAGCCTCACGCCGGGGGCGCGCCGGGCAGCTCCACCCAGAAGGTGCTACCCGTCCCTTCCACGCCCGACCGCCCGATGAGCATCTCGCCGACCCGCCGGAGCCGGCCGGCCAGATTCGGGGACGACTCCGAAGACGCTCCCGGAGACTCCGGCATCATGCCGACCTCAGCGGCCCTCCATGATCTCCCGCATCCGTCTGAAGGTCTCGATCCGTCGCCGGTTCGCCTCCGGCATGCTCTCGAGATCCACCGGCTGTGTCACGGTGAGGCCGTAGGCCTGGTAGGTCGGGATGTCGGCCTCGGCGAGGCCCGCGGCCGCGCGCTTCCGCGCGAAGGCCGCCGCCACGTGGGGGGCCAGCTCCTCCGCCTTGCGGGCGGCGCGCGCGGCCTCGCGCTCCTTGAACTCCGGCATCACGGAGCCCGCGAACAGCTCGAGCGATTCGCAGATGTGCTCGTGCCGGTTCTTGCCGCCCTGCTGGATGAAGATGGTCTGGTCCACCCCGTAGTCCTCGAAGGCCCGCAGGGCGCCGCGCAGCTCGTCGGGCGTGCCGATGCAGCCGGTGCCGCCGCCGAGGATGCCCAGGTCCAGCTCCGCGCGGACCGCCTCGTACTTGGCCCAGATGTCGGTGCGGCCCGGCCGGTGGGTGCCGAAGACGTAGTGGTGGCCGAGGGCGAACTGGAAGAAGCGGAAGCCGTCGGTGCCGCGCCGCCGCGCCTCGTCCCCATCCCGATGGCATGAAAATCCGGTAACCATTGCGATGTTGGGATTCACCGCGTGGCCGATCGGCACGCACTCGCGCTTGAAGGTCTCGTAGTAGTCGTCCACCCAGTGCTTGGCCTCGGCGGGGTCGATGAAGGCGAAGGTGAGCGCGCCCATGCCGAGCTGCGCGGCGAGGTGGATGGTCTCGCGGTTCGAGCACGCCACCCACAGCGGCGGGTGCGGCTTCTGGACCGGCTTGGGGACCACGTTGCGCACCGGCATCGAGAAGTACTTGCCCTGGTAGCCGGGGTAGGGATCCAGCGCGAGCATGTTCGCCACCTGCTCGGTGGTCTCGCGCCACATCGCCCGGCGCTCCGCGGGCGTCACCCCGAAGCCCTCCAGCTCGGCGCGCGAAGCCGACTCCCCGGTGCCCCACTCCACCCGGCCGTTGGAGACGAGGTCGAGGGTGGCGAGGCGCTCCGCGACGCGCGCGGGGTGGTTGTAGCCCGGCGGCATCAGGACGATGCCGTGCCCGAGACGGATCTGCCGGGTGCGCTGGGAGGCGGCGGCGAGGAAGACCTCGGGGGCCGAGGAATGCGAATACTCCTCGAGGAAGTGGTGCTCGACCTCCCACGCGTAGTCGATGCCGAGGCGGTCGGCCAGCTCGACCTGCGCGAGCGCGTCCTGGAAGAGGCGCTGCTCGCTGCCGTTGTCCCAGGGGCGGGGCAGCTGGTGCTCGTAGAAGACGCCGAATCGCATGCTCGCTCCTTTCGCTCCGACGGCGGCGCGGGGGCGCCGCCATCGTAGCGCAGGAAGCGAGCGGGCGGGGAAGAACGCGGGGGGAGGGCTACGGGGACTGGCCCATCTGAACGGTCGGCTCGGGCATCGGCGGCGGGGCGTCCGGACGCATGGACGCCGGCGCCGGCGACCACGTGCGCGCGCTCGGCCGCTGCTCCAGCTCGTTCAGCACGAGCTGGGCGGCGGGCCGCTCGCCGGTCCGCGGGGCGGACACCTGGAGCATGGTCGGGCGCGCCGCGCTCGGGTACACCGCGGGCGCGCTCACCATGTGAGCCTTCGACGAGCGGGGGCTACGCGCGACCCACTGCGGGGGCGGGACCGGCTTGGCCATCACGGTCTCCGCGCCCTTCTTGTCGCCCATGCGGCGCAGCACGCGCGCCACGAACTGGCGGGTCTCCGGGAAGGGCGGGATGCCGCGGTGGCGGATCACGTTCTGCTCACCCGCGTTGTAGGCGGCCAGCGCGAGCGGGAGGTCGCCCTTGAAGGTGTCGAGCATGGCGCGCAGGTGGCTGGCGCCCGCGTCGATGTTCTCGTCGGGGTCGTGGAGATCGCGCACGCCCATGATGGAGGCGGTCGCGGGCATGAGCTGCATGAGGCCCTTGGCGCCCTTCGGGGAGACCGCGGCGTGATCGAAGTTGGACTCGACCGAGATCACCGCGGTGATGAGCTCTTCGGACAGGCGGTGCCGCTCCGCGGCCGCCCGGATGTGGTCGGGGATGGCCGCGAGATCGTACTTGGGCGCCGCCGGCTCCTCGACCGTGACCGCCGGCTCCATCAGCTTGGCGGTGCGCTCGATCACGTCCGTCGCCGTCCACGGGGTTCCCAGCGCGAACAGCACGCCGAGCGCGAACGCGGCGCCGAGCGACGGCAGCGGGGACAGCCACCGCATCCGCTCCCAGTCTGGGAATAAGGGGAGCTGGCGGCGATCTGCGTGCGCATACCGGCTCCAGGTCTTGATCAGTATGGTGACCATTTGGCAACACCTCCGGATGGTCGGGAGGTATGCGAGGCGGGTGCCAAGCAGGAGGGTCCCCTTGGCCCGTGTTTCCGGATACTTGACAGGCGTCGGGGGGGTGTCACGGCGCTCCGGGGCCACTGTCAGGCCCCGAAGTCACCCGGCTGACAGTGCTAACTTTTCGTGATCTGCGCGATGCCCGGCAGGCGGCCCAGGAAGTTGCCGGTGACGCCGCCGTCGACCACGAGATCGTGGCCGTTGACGTACCGCGCGTCCGGCCCGAGCAGGAACGCGATCACGTCGGCCATGTCCTCCGGCGTGGCCACGCGCCCGATCGGCACCAGCGCGTCGCGCTCGCCCGCGATCTTCTCGTTCAGGTAGACCTTCTCGGTCATGCCGGTGCGTACCATGCCGGGCGAGAGGCTGTTGACTCGGATTCCGTCGCGTCCGAACTCCTGCGCGAGGACCGCGACCAGCATGATCAGCGCGGCCTTGCTCGGCCCGTAGGGGCCGAGGTTGGCGTGGGCATTGCTGCCGGACATGGACGCCACCGCCACGATCGCCCCGCGCGAGGCGGCGAGCGCGTCGTGGGCCGCCTTGGCGAGGAGCCAGGTCGCGCGCGTGTTCACCGCGAACATCCGGTCCCAGTCCTCGACCGCGTACTGCGCGAGCGGGCCCGGACGGTTGACGCCCGCGTTGCTGACCACGCCGTCGAGCCCGCCGAAGCGGGCGATCGCCTCGTCCAGCACGCGCGCGGGCGCGTCCGCGGTGGCCATGTCGCCCGCGAGGGGAAGGGTCGCCGCCCCGAGGTTGCCGAGCTCCTTCACGAGCGAGTCGAGCGCGGGCGAGGGTCCGAGATCCACCGCCGCGATCTGCGCCTTGCGCCCCGCGGCCTGGGCGTCGCGCGCCAGGCGCAGGCAGGTGGCCCGGCCGATCCCGCTGGCCGCTCCCGTCACGAGGGCGCGCACGCTCACGCCCCCGTGAACGTCTTGCCTTCGGTGGCGAGCCGGTCCAGCAGCGGCGCCGGCTTCCAGTCCTCGCCCTGCGTCTTCTGCCACTCCTTCATCCGGTCGCGCATGGCCTTGAGCCCGACCTGGTCCGCCCAGAACATCGGGCCGCCCCGGTAGACCGGCCAGCCGTAGCCGTAGACCCAGATCACGTCGATGTCGCTGGCCCGGATCGCGATCTTCTCCTCGAGGATCTTGGCGCCCTCGTTCACCATCGGGTAGAGGAGCCGGGCCAGGATCTCGTCCTCGCCGATCTTGCGCCGGGTGATGCCCATCTCGCTCGCCACCTCGACGATGATCTTCTCCACGTCGGCGTCCGGGATCGGGGTGCGGTCGCCCTTCTCGTAGCGGAAGTAGCCCGCGCCGGTCTTCTGGCCGAAGCGGCCCAGCTCGCAGATGCGGTCGGCCACCGCCGACTTCACGCCCTTGCCCTTGCGGATGCGCCAGCCCACGTCGAGGCCGGCGAGGTCGCCCATCGCGAACGGGCCCATCGGGAAGCCGAAGTCGGTGAGCACCTTGTCCACCTCGTGCGGGAGCGCGCCCTCCAGGATGAGCTTCTCGGCCTCGCGGCCGCGCTGGTGGAGCATCCGGTTGCCCACGAAGCCGTAGCAGACGCCGACCAGGACCGGCACCTTGGCGATGCGGCGCCCCACGCTCATCGCGGTGGCGATCACGTCCTTGGCCGACTTCTCGCCGCGCACCACCTCCAGCAGCCGCATGACGTTGGCGGGGCTGAAGAAGTGCATGCCGATGACGCTGTCCGGCCGCCTGGTGGCGGAGGCGATCTCGTCCACGTCCAGGGTGGAGGTGTTGGAGGCGAGCACCGCGCCGGCCTTGCAGATCTTGTCG
>DATFGS010000114.1:0-5769 GCA_035249225.1 Candidatus Methylomirabilota bacterium
TACTTCGGCACCGTCACCGCCTACGTGCCGGGGCCCGAGGCCGCGCGGTTCCACTTCACGAGCGCGCTGCCGGTGCGCGTGACCGGGCTGCTGATGCCCGCGCTCGACGCCCTCTCCTCGCCCGCGCCTACTCCCGCCGCCGCGTCCGCGTCGCCGTAGCGCGAGTTCGTCGGGGCTCCCGTCGGGCGGGGGCGCCCCCGCCCGATGCATCCGTGTCAGGCCGTGAGGATGCGGCGATCTTCTCCGCTGAGAGTCAATACACTTCGTCGCGCTCGCCGAACTCGAACTGGTAGGTGGTCTCATCCAGCTCGCTGGCCGTCACGAGATCTTTGCGGGCGAGGAGGGTCTCGAAGGTCTGGAGCCAGATCTCGTAGTAGACGAAGGGGGCCGGGCGGGTCTCGGCGGCGGCGATCTGGGCGATGAGGGTCTGGCGGAACTCTTCCCACTCGAAGAGGCCGCGCTCGTGCAGGGCGACCGCCATGCCGAAGACGCGGCCCTGCCAGGGCTCCTCGAAGACGAGCTCGCCGTTCTTGCGCGGCAGCGCGGCCTGGCCCTCCATCACCGCGACCACGCGGTCCACCGTGAGGGCCTGGCCCTCCGCGGTCACGCCGGAGGGCGTGGACTCGCAGGCGTGCGCCCGCCGACCGCGCCAGAGCCGCGCGTCGTCCACCGGCTGGCCGTCGGGACGCGGCTGCCAGGCGGACGCGGTGAACTGGTAGGGCGCGAGCGCGGGCGGCGGCGGCAGGCCGCGGTCGGCCTCCAGCATCGCCTCGACGTGATCGTAGAGCGCGACCGCGAGGGCGTCGGAGTCGATCGAGTGGAACCATTGGGCCTCGCCGTCGAAGAGCAGGAGCGCCACGTTGGCGAGCGCGCAGGGCCCGAGGCAGCCGCCGATGGTGAGGTGGATGATGTTGCGCAGCCGCCGCCGCTCCCACTCGCGGTGGAAGGTCTCGGTGGGCACCGGCGCGAAGCCGTCCTCGGTGCGACCGCAGCAGCAGCCGGTGGCGCAGATGAAGAGCTGCCCGCGGAAGCGCGCCACGTTGACGCGCCGCCCGTCGCGGCGCACCACGATGTTGCGCCGGCGCTCGTACACGGAGCCGTCGCCGCTCAGGAGGCGGTCGCCCCGGGCTCGGCCACCCCGATCAGCGCGTCGCGGGTGATCAGGGGCACCAGCTCCGCCTCGCCCAGGCCCTCGGTGCCCGGGGGCCGGCGCGGCAGGACCATGTAGCGCATCTCCGCGCTCGAGTCCCAGACCCGGATCTCGCGCTCCGCCGGCACCGCGAGGCCCATCTCCCGGAGGATCGTGCGCGGCTCGCTGACCGCGCGGGAGCGGTAGGCCGGCATCTTGTACCAGGTGGGCGGCAGGCCGAGCACCGGCCACGGGTAGCAGGAGCAGAGCGTGCACACGACCAGGTTGTGGACCGCCTCCGTGTTCTCGACCACCCTCAGCACCTCGTAGTCGAGATCGAGCTGCGCCAGCGCGGCCTTCGGGTCGTCCAGGAGCAGGCGCCGGTAGTCGGGATCCGTCCACGCCTTCGCCACCGCGCGGGCGCCGACCATCGGGCCGGTGTCGGCCTCGTAGCGCTGGATCACCCGGTCCACTGCGTCGGGGGCCAGGATGCCCTTCTCGAGCAGCAGCGACTCGAGGGCCCGGACGCGGGAGACGATGTAGGGATCGACGTTGGGGTGGTTCTTGCCCATCCGGTGTCACCTCCCCGGCAGGAGATAGCTCTCCCAGAGATCGATGTGCACGGTCTGGTTCGGCTCCGCCGACTCGCCCCACAGCTCCCGCGCGTCGAAGCGCACGCTGTAGAGCGGCTGGGGCTGCTCGCCCTGGCCGTGGGCGTTGGTGTCGGGGAAGACGTGGATGCCGTGGCAGCAGTGGATGACCCCGCGCTTGCCGCGCGCGTAGCGGGGCAGCCGCGTGTGCCCGTGCGGGTGCATCTCGCGCGTGCGCACGGCCTCGCCCGGCGCGAAGCGGGGCGTGGCCCCGGTCTCGCGGATGAAGTCGGTCAGCGAGGCCCCCGGGGACGAGCCTCGCGGCCGAGGCGGCCGCGCCAGTGCCGCGGTGGCCGGCGCGTCGGGCTTCTGCTCGAAGAACGCCTGCCGCGCGGCCAGCTCCTCCGCGCCCAGCACGCCCTTCTCGAGCAGGACCCGGGTCATCCCCTCGAGCCACTTCTCGTAGTAGGTCGCGCCCAGGTAGTGGGCGGGGGCCATGCGCTCGATGCCGTGGCGAAACTCGTCGATGTTGTAGAGCAGGCCCCGCCGGCCCGCGTGCTGCATGGCCAGCACCACCGCCTCCCAGGCCGCGTGGAAGGTGGGCTCGTTGACCTCGCGGTCGACCGGCCCGAAGCCCTGCATGCCCCCCAGATCGTGCACGCCGTCCATACGCCCGGATTCTACCTCAATGGGTGCGCGGGGGCTCGGCGTGGGCGGGCGGCGGCTCGGCGGGCACACCCGTGTGGCGGGCGCGCAGCGCCATCCAGAGCTCGAGGCGGGACCACTCGGGGGTGTCCACGTAGCGGCCCCGCGCCGGGTCGATCCACGGGTTCGGCAGGAACACGGTCAGCATCTGCTCGTCGCGGCCGTTCCAGAGGCGCAGGCCCCAGGAGCTGGGCCGCCCGGCCCGGTCGCGGTTCTGGAAGAACGCGGCGCGCGCGCAGCGGCGCCACTCGGCCAGCGCGGGCGGCGTGGGCAGCGCGGCCGAGCCCTGGTGCGGGCCGATGCAGAGGTGGAAGTGCCAGGACTCGCTGCCTTCCACCTGCACCGTCACGTAGCCGTCGAGCAGCGAGAGCTTCGGACGCCGGCCGAACCGGCCCTCGAACACCGCGCCCTCGATGCACGGGCCGAAGATCACCTCCTCCCAGTGCTCCTCGAAGACCTCCCGGAGCAGCGCGAGCAGCGCCGCCTCGGTGCACGCGACCGCGAAGTACTCGGTGCTCGTGCCGTCGAGGTTGTCCTGCACCGTCATCTCAGTGCTCACGCTGGCCCACCCGCGCCGCGGTCAGGGCGCGCCGGTCCACCCGCGAGAGCGCCCGCGCCATGGCGGGCGTCAGCAGCCGCGTGTGCGGGATCTCGAGCAGGTACTCGGCGATCCACCAGAGATCCTCCTCGGTCGTCATCCAGCCGGGCCGCGTCCGGTCGAAACGGGCCAGGTTCACCGGGCCCGCCCACGCGCGCAGGGTGCGGTCGCCCCGCAGGTTGACGTAGCCGTCGAAGTAGCTCATGACCAGCTCGCGCAGGCTCCGGTGCACCGGCTCGCGATAGCGCAGCCCCGAGAAGTTCGACTTGGCGATCGCGCCCCAGTGGCCGCGGCTGCGGAACACCGCCACCACGTGATCGGTGTCCTGCACCGCCTCGAGGTCGAGCAGGAGCGGCGGGAAGCCGAGCACCCGCAGCGCCGCCGCCGCGAACACCGCGCCCTCCAGGCAATGCGCGGTGCGCGCGCGCAGCACCCGGCGCGGCGACCAGGCGGTGGTCGCCAGGTGGTACGGCATCGCGTCGAGCGCCCGCTGGATGCCGATCGGGCTCCGGAGCGCCCGCAGCGCGCGGAGCTCGCGCGCGGTGAGGCCGGGCGCCGGAGCCGAGCGGGCCGCGCTCAGAGCCGGTAGAGCTCCCGGGCATTGTCGCAGAGGATGCGCCGGCGCGTCGCCTCGGCCACGCCCCGGAAGTTCTCCTCGATGGCCCGCCGCGAGTCCGGCCAGGTGCTGTCGGCGTGCGGGTAGTCGGAGGCCCACATCACCCGGCTCGCGCCGAGCACGTCCACCAGGCGCAGCCCGACCAGGTCGAGCTGGAAGGTGGCCCAGATCTGCCGCTTCCAGTACTCGCTGGGCGGCATGGACAGGCGCAACCCGCCGTGCGCCCGCCAGTAGTCGGCCGCGTCCACGAAGCGCTGGTACGTGTCGTCCATGCGCTCGAGCATGTAGGGCAGCCAGCCGATACCGGTCTCGGCCAGCACGATCCGCAGCCCGGGGTGCCGCTCGAGCGCCCCCGAGAAGATCACCGCGGCGAGCGGCTCGTCCATCTGGAGCGTCGCGCACGCCACCCGCACGCCCATGTTGCCGGGGTCGGCGGCCTTGGGCCCGCTGAAGGTCACGGTGCGCAGCCCGCCGCCCAGGTGGAAGCCGATCGGCAGCCCGGTCTCCGCGGCGGCGTCCCACAGCGGCTCCCACGCCTCGTCCCAGAGAGGCAGCTCGGCGCGCGCGGCGAGGAACATGCCGGTGCGCAGCCCGAGCTGGGCGAGCGAGCGGACCTCGTCGGCGGCGACCTTCGGCTCGTCGATCGGGATCAGGCCGACGCCGATCAGTCGGTCGGGCGCGGTCGCGCAGAACTCGGCGAGCCACTCGTTGTACGCGCGGTAGCAGACCTGGCGGAGCGCCGGCTCCTTTATGAGCAGCGGCACGATGGGCCCGTACATCACGGTGGCGTCCACCCCGTCTCGATCCATGTCGGCGAGGCGGAGCGCGGTGGTGGTCGGGCGCAGCACGCCGTGCTCGAGCACGCCGCCCTTCTCGAGTGCGAGCCGCCGCCCGCCCATGGAGCCGGCCACGCCTCGGCGCCCACCCCACGGATCCCACCGCTCGTCCCCGCAGACCCAGTAGGGCCCGGCGTCGGTCTCGACCACCCGGGGCGCGCGCTCGCGCCACGCCGCGGGCACCCGCTTCTGCCAGAGATCGCGCGGCAGCCACTGCATGTCGATGTGGTCGTCGGCCGAGATGATCCGGTAGTTCATGCGCGGGTTCTCCTTGGCGGACTCCGGGGGACGGGCTCGGGCTACCAATCGAGGCGCGACTCGAGGACCACGCCGCGGCGGAGGTTCAGCCAGCGGGTGAACCGGACGATCTGGAAGAAGCCCCAGAGCGACAAGCGCAGGTGCCTGGGCAGGCTGCCGAACGAGCCGCCCGCGAGCACACCGGTGACCGCGGGGATCATGCCCAGCACGTTGCGCGGGCGCAGGAAGACCTCGAGGAAGGCGCGGTCGTAGAAGGACTCGATGAAGCGCTCGAAGGGCCGCGTGCCCCGGCGCACCGCGCGCTCGTAGGCGCGGAAGCGCCGCGCCTCGAATCGCTCCGCGCGGAAGGCGCGCAGGATCGCGCCGGCGGCCAGCTCGCCCGATTGCATGGCCAGGAACACGCCGGGCGAGAAGATCGGATCCACGAAGGCCACCGCGTCGCCCACGCACAGGAACCGGTCCCCCACCACCGGCTCCACCGAGTAGGCGAAGTTCGACGTGGTGTAGAGCTCGGTCACCGGTGAAGATCCCTGGAGGTTGTCCCGCACCGCGTGGCAGCGCTCGACCATCTCGTCGAACAGCTCCTGGAGCGATCCCCGGCGCCCCTTGACCACCTTCTGGTGGAGCACGCAGCCCACGCTCGTCTCGTCGCGCGCGAGCGGGATGTACCAGAACCAGCCCTCCGGGAAGATGTGGATGCGCACGTGGCCTTCCTCGCGCCCGGGAAAGCGGCGCGCGCCCTTGAAGTAGGCGAAGATCGCCACCTTGCCCAGGCCGGGCCTCGGCTTCCGCCGCCCCTGCCGCGCGGCCAGGAAGGCGTCGCGGCCGCTCGCGTCCACCAGGAAGCGCGCGCGCAGCTCGCGCTCCGCCTCGCCCAGGCTCAGGCGGGCGGTGACGCCGTCGGCGTCGAAGGCCACCTTCTCGACGGTGGCGGGCTGAAGCCTCGTCACCCCTTGCGCCACCGCGTGATCGAGGAGGATCTGGTCGAACTCGGCCCGGTGCACGTCCAGCGTGAAGGCAGGCCACGGTCGCCCGGG
>DATFGS010000115.1:0-6909 GCA_035249225.1 Candidatus Methylomirabilota bacterium
TCGGCTACGATCCCCTGCGCTACCCGGTGGGGCGGGGCGTGCTCGAGGCCCTCGGCATCGACTTCGAGCTGCGGGCGGGCGACGTGGCCGCGCGCGGGAACTTCTGCACGGTGGACGCGCGCGGCCACATCACCGACCGGCGGGCCGGGCGCATCAGCACGGAGGTCTGCGTCCGCCTCGTCGAGCGGCTGCGCGCGATCCGCCTCGACGGGGTGGAGATCCTCCTCGAGGCGGTGAAGGAGCACCGCTTCGTCCTGGTGCTGCGCGGCGGCGGCCTCGCGGGCCGTCTCTCCGAGACGGATCCGCAGCAGCTCGGGGTGCCGCCCCTGCGGGTCCGGGCCCTCGCCCCCGAGGCGGACCGGACCGCCGCGCTCGTGAACGCCTTCGTGGAGGCTGCGCGCCCTCTCCTGCGCGACGCGGCGCCCGCCAACATGCTCCTGCTGCGCGGCTTCGATCAGCAACCGCGCCTGCCGCTCTTTCCCGAGACGTTCGGGCTGCGGGCCGCCGCCATCGCGGCGTACCCGATGTACCGCGGGCTCGCCCGGCTCGTCGGCATGGAGGTGCTCAAGACGGGCGGGACGTTCGCGGAGGAGCTCGACACCCTCGAGCAGCAGTGGGAGCACCACGACTTCTTCTTCGTGCACTACAAGGACACCGACAAGGCGGGCGAGGACGGGGACTTCGACGCGAAGGTCGCGGCGCTGGAGCGCTTCGACGCGCTGCTGCCGCGCGTGCTCGCGCTCCGGCCCGACGTCCTCGCCATCTCGGGCGATCACGCGACCCCGTCCATCCTCAAGGGCCACGGCTGGCAAGGGGTGCCCGCGATCCTGGCGAGCCCCTACTGCGGGGGCGACCCGGTGAGCCGCTTCACCGAGCGCGATTGCGCGGGCGGCTCCCTGGGCGTGATCCCCGCCCAGGACCTGATGCCGCTCGTGATGGCCAACGCGCTCCGCTTCACCAAGTACGGGGCGTAAAGGGACACTCGCGGTATCCTGGCGGAAAGACCATGAGGCGCTCCTACTGCCTCCTATCCGCCGCGGTCCTGCTCGCCCTCGGGGTGATCGGCCTCGCCGTGCCCACCCGCGAGCCCGCGCCGAGCGCGGTGACCGACGCTCCCGCGGCCGGGCCGGCGCCATCGCTCCCCGAGCCGGTGGAGATCGTGCTGAAGCGGGGCGAGACCCTCGAGGCCGCGCTGCGCCGGACCGGGGTGGAGCGCGGCGAGGCGGCCGCGATCGTGGCCGCCCTGCGCGGCAGCGTCAACATGCGACGCCTCGCCCCTGGCGAGCGCCTCGGCGTGCAGCCCGGCGGCGACGGCAAGCCCGTCGAGATCACCTACACCCGCTCCCCCGCCGAGCGCTACGAGATCCGGCCGGGCCCCGACGGCCGCTGGGGGGTCAGCGCGGTACGGCCCGACGTGGACACGCGCGTGGTCGCGATCACCGGCGAGGTCCGCGATTCGCTCTTCGCGAGCATGGAGCGGCTGGGGGAGACCGCGGGCCTGACCGCGCGGCTCGTCAACCTCTTCGAGTGGGACTTCGACTTCGCGGCCGACTCGCTGCCCGGCGACCACTTCCGCCTCCTGGTGGAGAAGCGCTACGTCGGCGACGTCTTCCTGGGCTACGGCGACGTGCTGATCGCGCAGTACGCGAGCGCGGGGCGCGCCACCCTCACCAGCGTGGGCTTCGACGACACCGCGGGCCGCCGCGAGTACTACGACGCGAGCGGGCGCTCGGTGAAGAAGATGTTCCTGCGGGCCCCGCTCGACTTCACGCGCGTCACGTCCGGCTTCTCGCACGCCCGCTTTCACCCGGTGCTGGGCGGCTACCGGCCGCACCTCGCGGTCGACTACGGAGCGCCGATCGGCACCCCGGTGCGCGCGGTCGCCGACGCGGTGGTCACCCAGGCGGGCTGGAACGGCGGCTACGGGATCTCGATCACGCTGCGCCACGGGCGCGGCTACGAGACCATGTACAACCATCTCTCCAAGCTCGACGTGCGCCCCGGCGAGCGGGTGCGGCAGCGCCAGGTCATCGGCCGGGTGGGCAGCACCGGCCTCTCCACCGCCCCCCATCTCGACTACCGCGTCCGCAAGGGCGGGGTCCTGGTCAACCCGCTGGGCGAGAAGTTCATCCCCGGCTCGCCCGTGCCCGCCCATCGCCGCGAGGCGTTCGCGGTGCACGTCGACGCGCTCCTGGAGCGGCTCGATGCGCAGGCTCCGTTCCCCGCGCGCCCGCCGGGACGATCCTGAGGCAGCGCGCCGGCTCGAGCCTCTGCTACGCCTGCGGCAAGCTCAACCGGGTGGACGCCGCGGTCTGCTTCTACTGCGGCGCGCGGCGGCCCGGGCTCTGGGGCTTCGGCCCGCTCGCGAGCCGGCTGGTCGGCCGCCTCGACTTCGCGCGCGCGGTCACGATCGTGTGCGTGGCCGCCTACGTGGTGTCCATCCTGCTCGACCCGGCGGCCGCCGCGCGCTTCCGGAGCCCGTTCGACCTGCTCTCCCCGGGCTTCGGCGCGCTCGTGACGCTCGGCATGACCGGGGAGGCGGCGTGGCGGGCCGGCTGGTGGTGGACGCTCTTCACCGCGATCTACCTCCACGGCAGCCTGCTCCACCTCGTCTTCAACCTCCTGTGGGTCCGCCAGCTCGCACCCGCGGTGGAGCAGCTCTTCGGCACCGCCCGGCTCGTGGTCATCTTCACGGTGGGCGGGGTCGCGGGCTTCGTGCTCTCCAACATCGCGAGCGGGACGTGGACGATCGGCGCCTCGGGCGCGGTGTTCGGTCTCCTGGGCGCGATGGTCGCCTACGGGCGGAGTCGCGGCGGCACCTTCGGGATGGCGGTGTTCCGGCAGTACGGCCAGTGGGCGGTGCTGATGTTCATCTTCGGGTTCTTCATGTCCGGGGTGAACAACTGGGGTCACGCGGGCGGCTTCGTGGGCGGCTACCTGGCCGCGCTCGCGATCGGCCACGGCGAGTACCGCACCGAGCGGGGCCTCGATCGGGTGGCCGCGCTGGCCACCGTCGGGGTGACCGTCCTGTCCTTCGCGCTCGCCCTCTGGAACGGCTTCCTGCGCTAGGACACCGCGCGCTTCGCCTCCTGGCGGAACGCGTCGACCTGCTCCGGCAGCCCGAAGACGCGGAGCCGGTCGCCCGGACGCAGCCGCGTATCCGCGGAGGGATTCAGCACCGCGTCGCCGCCCGGTCGCTCCACCGACACCACCGTCACCCCGAAGCGCTCGCGGATCCGCGCCTCGCCCAGCGACAGGTCGGCGAGCGCGCCCGGGAGCAGCGTGACCTCGTGCACCTCGGGCAGCGCCTCCGCGGTGCTGGCCGAGGCGCCCGCGCCGACCCCCGCCGGGTTCATGGCGCCCCGGAACCGCGTGAGGTAGTCGAGCACGCGGGACTGCGGCAGCGCGAGCGCGCGGAGGGCGTGGCGGATCAAGGTGGCCGCCCCCTCCAGCTCGGGCTGGATGACCTCGCTCGCGCCCGAATCGGTGAGCCCGTCCCGGGCCGAGGCACTGTGCGCGCGCGCCAGGATGGGCACGCGCGGGCTCAGGGTCCGGACGCCGCGCACCACGAGCTGGGCCCGGTCCATCTCGGGCAGCGCCACCACCACGAGCGACGCCCGGTCGGAGCCGGCTTCCTCGAGCAGGCGCGGCTGGGCCGCGTCGCCGAAGAGGCACGGCACGCCGCGTGAGCGGAGGCCCCGGACGATGTCCGGATCCCGCTCGATGACCATGAACCGGATCCCGAAGGTCTCGAGCGCCTCGCCCACCGCGCTGCCCACCCGGCCGAAGCCGCAGAGCACGACGTGCTCTGCGACCGCGCCCTCCACCCCGGTCGGAGCGTGCCGCTCCTCGACGCCGCGGAGCCGCGCGACCCAGCCGGGAACGGTGCGCACGAGCGCCGCGTTGATCAGGATGGAGATGAGCGAGGCGGCGAGGGTGGCGTTGTAGATGTCGGCCCCCACGTGCCCGGCGCCGCGCGCGACCTGCACCAGGATGAAGGAGAACTCGCCGATCTGGGTCAGCCCGACCCCGACCAGCAGCGCGGTCCAGAACGACTGGCGGAAGAGCCAGACCACGAGGGTCCACAGGACGAGCTTGCCCACCACGACGAGCGCCACCATGGTGGCGAGGAGCGGGACGTTCTGGACGAGGCTCTGCGGGTCGATCAGCGCGCCGATGGTGACGAAGAAGAGCGCGACGAAGACGTCCCGCAGCGGCAGGAGGCGGGCCAGCGTCTCGTGCGCGTACTCCGAGCCGTTGATGATGAGCCCGGCCAGGAAGGCCCCGAGCGCGAGGGAGAGGCCGGCGGCCTGGCTGAGGGCCGCGGTGCCGAGGCCCACCGCGAGGGCCACCAGGAGGAACATCTCGTCGCTGTGCAGCCGGGCCACCCGGGTCATCAGGGGCGGCACGACCTTGGCGGCCAGGTAGATGGCGGGAATCAGGATGAGCAGCGACTGGCCGAGAGCCATCGCGATCGTGAGCAGCCGCCCGGGCTCGAGCGTGCCCAGCGCCGGAATCAGCACGATCAGGATCACCACCGCGAGATCCTCGACCAGCGTGATGCCGATCATGACGCGGCCGTGGCGGGAGTGCAGCTCGCCCCGGTCCAGGAGCAGGCGCGCGAGCACCATCGTGCTGGCCACCGAGATCACGATGCCCACGATGGCCCCCTGCAGCAGCGGCCAGCCCAGGGCGGCGGCCGCTCCGACCCCGAGACCGACCGACAGCAGGATGCCGAGCGGACCGCCCAGGAGCGCCACCCACTTCACGCTCAGCAGGTCGCGGAGCGAGAACTCGATGCCGATCGAAAACATCAGCAGGATGACCCCGATCTCCGCGAACAGCTCGAAGGTGTGGAGATCGGAGAGCGCGGGGCCCGGGGTCAGCGGGCTGATCAGGATCCCGCCCAGCACGTAGCCGAGGATGAGCGGCTGGCGGGCGAGCCGGGCGAGCGCCCCGCCCACGACCGCGGCGAGAAACACGTAGGCGAGGTCGCGGAAGAAGATGGATTCGGCGATCACGGCGTGGCCTCGCCCCCGAGTATACTGCCCGTCAATGGAGGAACCCCCCATGACGGAGCGACGCAAGACCGCGGCGGCCCGCCCGCCTGCGAAGATCAAGCAGCTCGAGGCGCGGCTGGCCCAGGTCGAGGCGGATCTCGCGCGCGTGCGGAGCACCGCCGCCCGGGGCGGCCTCACCCGGGAGCGCCTCGCCGGGATCGAGAAGGCGATGGCCGCGCAGGTGGCCCGCGCCCAGGCCGGGCTCAAGGAATCGGTGAACCGGCTCAGCCGGACGCTGCTCAGCGCGCGCTCGCGCAAGGAAGCGGAGCAGCAGATCGCGCAGGCGCGCCAGAGCGTCAAGCGGTCGCTCGATCGGCTCGGGGAGACGCTCGGCGAGTCCCAGAAGAAGATCACGCGGGAGGTCGGCCTGCTGACGCGGGGCCTCAAGGCGGGCGTGAAGGCCGGCCGCGCCGCCTACCGGGGGCCCCGGCGCTGACCGGATTTTCGCTTGGCGGCCCCCGCGGGTGGGCCGACAATAAGGAGGCCGGGGCCCGAGCGCCCCGAGCGAGGCCGACATGCGACCGGTGCTGATCTGTCCGGATGATCTCCTCGAACACGTGGTTACGGCCGCCGCCTTCCCGGGCGAGCGGCCGCTGTACCTCGTGTCGCGCGCGAGCCTGCGCGCGCGGCTCGCGCGGCGGGGCGACCGGGCGATGGCCGGCAAGGTAACGGACGCGGGCTTCCTGCGCGACGCCTTCAAGGGCGGGCGGGGGCCGGTGGTGGTGGCGGCGCCCGGCGGCCAGCTCGCGCGGGTGATCGCGGCGGTCAAGGACGCGGCCCCCGACGCGCCGCTGCTGGTGCTCCGCGACGACGATCGGCACGTGTCCAACGCGACGGTGGTGCCGCTGTCCGCCTTCGGCGAGCGGATCGTCCAGCCCGCCCTCGAGCGCGCCACCCAGCGTGCCCGCGCCGAGCGGCTGCGCGCGCACTTCTACGACGCGGAGCGCGTCCTGATCCTGATGCAGGACGACCCGGATCCCGACGCGATCGCCTCCGCGCTCGCCCTCAAGACGCTCCTCGGCCGCACCCGCGCCTCCGCGCCCATGTGCACCTTCGGCACGATCACCCGGCCCGAGAACGTGGCCATGTGCAAGATCCTTGAGATCGAGGTGGAGGCGATCGACGCGGCGGCCCTCGATCAGTTCGACCGCGTGGCGATGGTGGACGTGCAGCCCTCGTTCCTCGAGGAGGAGAGGCACTTCGGCGAGGTGGACCTGGTGATCGATCACCATCCGGTCGAGCAGCCGATCCGCGCGCGTCTGAAGGACGTGCGCCCGTCCTACGGCGCGACCTCCACCATCATGGTCGAGTACCTGCGCGCGGCGGACGTCAAGATCACCCAGCGTCTGGCCACCGCCCTGCTCTACGGCATCAAGTCCGACACCCTGGGCCTCGAGCGCGGAGGGACCAAGGCCGACCTCGAGGCCTTCACGTATCTCTACCTGCTCGCCAACCACAACGCGCTCCGGCGCATCGAGCGGCCGGAGCTGTCCCCGCAGGCGCTGGACGTCCTCGCCCGGGGCCTGGCCAAGCGGCGCGTGGTCCAGGGCGTGTTCTTCTCGCACCTGGGCCGGGTCGCCACCGTGGATCTCATCCCCCAGTTCGCCGACTTCGGGCTGCAGGCGGAGGGCGTCCAGTGGTCCGTGGTCTCCGGCGTGGTGGACGACGAGGTGCACGTCTCCGTCCGCAACGTGGGCTACGTGCGGAGCGCGGGCGACGTGACCCGCGCGGCCTTCGGCGAGCTCGGGACGGCGGGCGGGCACCGGACCATGGCCAAGGCGATCTTCCCGCTGCGCCAGCTCGGCCGCGGGGCGAGCGACCCGGCCGCGAGCGGCGCCTGCCAGGAGCG
>DATFGS010000116.1:0-1049 GCA_035249225.1 Candidatus Methylomirabilota bacterium
CGGCTCCAGTCGGGAGCGGTGAGGCCCGCGAGCCAGGCCAGCGATCGCTCTCGCTCGGCGAGAAAGGCGCTCAGGGTGGCCGCGAGCTCACGATCGTTGTAGCCGCGCGCGGTCACCCACGCGGGAGGATCGATGGGCGCCCATTTCTCCTCCGGCCGGTGCAGGATCAGGTCGAGGCGCGGGCGGAAATCCTCGCGCTCCTCGTCGAGGAGATGCGCCACGACTTCCAGGATGGACCAGGAATCCGGAGCCGGCCGCACGCGTGCCTCCGCCGCCGAGACGCCCGCCACGAGGCCCTGGATGGTCTCCGCGCCCTGGGCCAGCTCGCGCCGGAGCACGTCGAGTCGCATGCGGTCGCGAACGCCGGCTACTGGAACTCGAGGGTGGCGGCGCGCAGCCCGCAGAGGAGCTTGCCCGCGGTCTCGAGGCAGCGATCGTTGGACGGAGGCATCACCGGGCCCGCCAGCGAGTCGCGGTGCCAGCGCTCGAGCGGCAGCTCCTTCAGGATGCCGCGCCCGCCCGCCATCCGCATCGCCCGCTCGGTGGCCATCAGCCCCACGTCGGCGGCGTAGGTCTTGGCCTGGTTGACCGCGAGCATGGTGGCCTCGCGGTCGCCCGCCGTCTTCACGCAGGCGGCCTCGTGCAGCAGCAGCCGGGCCGCGCGGATCTGGGTGCCCACCTCGGCCACCGTGCGCTGCACGAGCGGGTGATGGCTCATGGGCTCGGTGGAGGGCCGCTGAACCCGGGTGCGCGCATACTCGGTCATGTACTCGAAGGCGGCCTCGCCGATGCCCAGGTAGACCGCGGCGTAGCCGAGCGCGAAGCCCTGCAGATCGATGGTCAGGTACTGACCCGGCTGCCCGACGACGTTGGCGGGGGCCACCGCGCAGTCGTACCGGATCGTGTGGCTGATCGTGCCGCGCATGCCGGTGGCGTTCCAGGTGCCCTCGATCTTCACGCCCGCGTCGCGGCCGGGGATCATCGCGGAGATCACGCCGTCGCGCGCGCTCGTCTTGCCCGCCTGGATGCCGGTGATGAAGAAGTAGTCG
>DATFGS010000117.1:0-16756 GCA_035249225.1 Candidatus Methylomirabilota bacterium
TTCAAGCAGTTCGGGGCCAACCCGGTGCCGATGATCTGGGGCGAGGTGTACATGGCGGTGCGCCAGGGCACGGTGGACGGGCTCGAGCTGCCGGTGACCACCGCGGTCTCCGACAAGTTCCACGAGATCACCAAGTACTACTCGAAGACGCAGCACTCCTATCCCGCCGCCGCATGGCTCATGGCCAAGGCCAAGTACGAGGGCCTGCCCGCCGATCTCAAGAAGGTGATCGACGACACCATGACCGCCTCGTGCGCCCAGCACCGCCAGGACGAGCTGAAGGCGGAGGTGGAAGGGCTCGCGGCCATGAAGGCCAAGGGCATGCAGGTCAACGACGTGAAGGACCTCAAGCTCTTCCAGGAGCGCGCCCAGCCGGTCTGGAAGTTCCTCGAGCAGAAGGCGGGCAAGGAGCTGGTGGACCGGGTGATCGCGGAGGCCCGGGCCACCGCGAAGTAGCGTGCTCGTCGACTGGGTCTGCCTGGGGCTGATGCTGGTCCTGGTGGCAGACGTCTTCCTCGGCGTGTGGAGCCGCTACGTCATGCACGCGACCTTCCAGTGGTACGACGAGGTCGCGCGGCTCTGCTTCGTATGGATGGTGTTCCTGGGCGCCGCGTCGGCGGTCCGGCGCGGCGCCCACTTCCGCCTTCACCTGCTGATCGACCGGTTCGGGCCCCGCCTGCGTCGCGCGACCGATCTGGTGGTCGGCCTGCTCGTGGTCGTCTTCGGCGGCGTGCTGGTGGCGGGCGGCGTGGCGATATGGCCGGTGGCGCGCGGGCAGGTCTCCGACTCGCTCGAGCTGTCGATGGTGTGGTTCTACGGCGCGCTGCCGGTGGGGGGCGCGCTCATGATCCTCTTCTCGCTCCCCCACCTCTGGCGCCTGGCCCGCGGCCGATGATCCTGGTCTGCCTCGTCTTCCTGGCGTTGCTCGTGATCGGGGTGCCGGTGGCGGTGACGGTGGGGCTGGCCGGCTACCTCGGCGCCGTCCTCGCCGCGCCGATCCCGCTCGCGGTGACGGTGCAGACCATCCTCCACCAGGTGGACTCCTTCGTCCTGCTCTCGCTGCCGCTCTTCATCCTGGCCGGCGCGCTCATGGAGACGGGCGGCATCGCGCACCGGCTCGTGCGCCTGGCGGTGGCGCTGGTCGGCTGGGTGCGGGGCGGGCTCGGCATGGCGGTGGTGGCGGCCGAGTACATCTTCTCGGGCATCTCGGGCTCGACGGTGGCCGACGTCTCCGCGGTCGCGTCCACCACGATCCCGGGCATGGTGCGCGCCGGCTACAGCCGCGAGCTCGCGGTCGCGGTGGTGTCGGCGGCCTCCGCGATGGGCATCCTGGTGCCGCCCTGCATCCTCATGATCGTGATCGGCTCGGTGGCGAGCCTCTCGGTGGCCGCGCTCTTCACCGCCGGCTTCCTGCCCGCGGTGGTCATGGCGCTCGTGCTGATGGCCTACATCTGGCGCACCGCCGGGCGCATGGGCATCGCGGCCGAGGCCCGGCCCACGCTCGGCGAGCTGGGCGCGGCCTTCCGCCAGGCGCTCATCCCGCTCGGCATGCCCGCGATCATCTTCGGCGGCATCCTGGGCGGCATCATGACGCCGACCGAGGCCTCCGTGCTCGCGGTGCTCTACGCGGCGGTGGTGGGGCTCTTCGTCTACCGCGAGATCGAGTGGAAGGCCCTGCCCGGCATCATCATGAACGCGGCGATGATCACCGGCGCGGTGGGGCTGCTGCTCGGCACCGCGGGCGTCGTCTCGTGGTTCCTCACCGTGCAGCAGATGCCCGCCGCGATGATCCGCATCATGACGGTGGTGCCGGGGAGCAGCCTGATCTTCCTCTTCATCACCGCCACGATCTTCATCTTCTTCGGCGCGGTCATCGAGGGGCTTCCCGCGGTGGTGATCCTGCTCCCGAGCCTGCTGCCGGTGGCGGCGGGGCTCGGCATCAACCCCATCCACTACGCCATCGTGATCGTCGCCGCGGTGGGCATCGGGCTCTTCCTGCCCCCGATCGGGGTGGGCCTCTTCATCGCCTGCGGCATCGCGGAGGTCTCGGTGGACCGGGCCACCCGCGCGATGCTGCCCTTCGTGGCGGTGCTGCTGGTCGGGCTCCTCATCATCATCCTGGTGCCGGAGATCACGCTGATCCTGCCCCGCCTCTTCAAGCTCCTCTGAGGCGCGCTCACGCCACCCCGAGGTAGCGCCGCTTGATCTCCTCGTCGGCCTCGAGCCCGGCCGGCGTGCCCTCGTAGACGATCTGCCCCTTGTTCATCACGTAGACGCGGTCGGCCACCCGCAGGGCCAGGTGGTAGTTCTGCTCCACCAGCAGGAGGGAGAGGCGCTCCGCCTTGAGCGCGACGAGGATCGAGCCGATCTCGCGGACGATCCGCGGGGCCAGGCCTTCCGATGGCTCGTCGAGCAGGAGCAGGCGGCCGTTGGTGAGGAGCGCGCGGCCGATGGCGAGCATCTGCTGCTCGCCGCCGGACAGCGTGCCGCCCGCCTGGGCCTGGCGCTCGCGCAGGCGCGGGAAGAGCGCGAACACGCGGTCGAGTGTCCAGCCGGAGGCGCGCGCGCCCAGCAGCAGGTTCTCGCGCACCGAGAGCGGCGCGAAGATGCGCCGGCCCTGCGGCACCAGGGCCAGGCCCCGGCGCGCGATGCGATAGGCGGGCCAGCGCTCGATCGCCTGCCCCTCGAAGACCACGCGCCCGGCGCGCGGCGGCGTGAAGCCCACGATGCTGCGGATCGCGGTGGTCTTGCCCGCCCCGTTCCGGCCGAGGAGCGCGACCGCCTGTCCCGGCGCCACCCGCAGCGAGACGCCGTGGAGCACGTGGCTCTCGCCGTAGTAGGTGTGGATGCCGTCGACCTCGAGCACGGCTCAGGCGCTCCCCAGATAGACTTCGTAGACGCGCGGATCGGCCTTCACCTCGGCGAAGGTTCCCTCGGTCAGGACCTCGCCGTAGTGCAGCACGGTGACCCGGTCGGCGAGCGAGCCCACCACGTCCATGTCGTGCTCGATGATCAGCAGCGTGACGTCGCGCGGCAGCGCCTCGAGCATCCGGGTCATCCGCAGCGTCTCCTCGGGCGACATGCCGGCGGTGGGCTCGTCCAGCAGCAGGAGCCGCGGCGCGGTCGCGAGCGCGACGCCGATCTCGAGCTGCCGCTGCTCGCCGTAGGACAGGCGCCCGGCGGGCTCGCCCAGACGGCCGGCCAGCCCCACGGTCTCGGCGACCTCGCGGGCGCGGTCGAGAGGGCCGCGGCGGCGCGTGCCGCTGCCCAGGAGGTCCCAGGTGCCGGGCGCGCCGACCGCGGCGGCGAGCCGCAGGTTCTCCTGCACCGCGAGCCGGGGGAAGAGGTTGTTGCGCTGGAACGAGCGCGAGACGCCGCGCCGGGCCACCGCGTGCGGGGCGAGTCCGCCGATCGGCGTGCCGTCGAGCAGGATGCGCCCCGACGTGGGGGCGAGCTGGCCGGTGATGACGTTGAACAGCGTGGTCTTGCCCGCCCCGTTGGGGCCGATGATGGCGCGACGCTCGCGCGCCGCGACCGCGAACGAGACGCGGTTGAGCGCGCTCAGCGCGCCGAAGTCCCGGCTCAGCGCGTCGGTGGCCAGCAGCGGGGCGGTCATGCGCGCAGGCCCACCCGGCCGCGCAGCGCGCCCACGATGCCGCCGGGGGCGAAGAGCACGAAGAGGACGAACGTCACGCCCAGGATCAGCATCCAGCGCTCGGTGTAGGTGCTGACCAGGCTCTGCAGCAGGATGAACGCGGCCGCGCCCAGCACCGGGCCCCCGAGGGTGCCGGTGCCGCCGATGATGACCATCAGCAGCGCCTCGCCCGAGGTCTTCCAGAAGAAGGCGTCGGGCCCGATCGAGCCGTTGAACTGCACGTAGAGCGAGCCGGCGGTGCCCGCGAAGATCCCCGCGATGACGAAGGCCACCAGCTTGTAGCGGTCCACCGCGTAGCCCACCGCCTCCATGCGCGCCTCGTTCTCGTGGATGCCGCGCAGCACGTGCCCGAAGGGCGACCGGACGATGCGCCAGAGCACGAGCGCGCTCGCGGTCACCACCGCGAGCAGGTAGGCGTGGAAGCCGCGCAGGCTCGAGACGCTCCCGACCGGCACCGCCGGACGCGGGATTCCCACCAGCCCGTCCTCGGCCCCGAGCCAGGAGACCTGGAAGGCGTAGGCGTAGAACATCTGCGAGAAGGCGAGCGTGAGCATGATGAAGTACACGCCGCTCACCCGGATCGAGAAGAAGCCGATCACGAGCGCGGCGAGGCCCGCGGCCGCCGCGGGCAGCACGAGGGCCGAGACCAGCCCCGGGCTCTGGGCGAGCGCGAGCGCGGCCACGTACCCGCCGACGCCGAAGAAGGCGGCGTGGCCGAAGGAGACCATCCCCGCGTAGCCCATCAGCAGGTCGAGGCTCATCGCGAACAGGCCCCAGATCAGGATCTCCTGGAGGAGCTTCACCGGGTAGTTGCCGGCGCCGAGCGGGAAGAGCCCGAGCGTCGCCACCACCAGCGCGAGACCGAGGAGCCGCCGCGTCACTTGAGCGGGCGGCCGAAGAGCCCCTGGGGCCGGAGGAGCATCACGGTGGCCATCACCACATAGATGATCAGCATGGAGGAGTCGGGCAGCCACGCCTTCCCGAAGGTCTCGGCCTGGCCGATGACCAGGCTGCCGACCAGCGAGCCCTTGAGGCTGCCGAGCCCTCCCACCACCACCACGATCAGGGCGGGGATCAGGATGACCACCCCCATGGACGGGTACGCGGACTGGATCGGCCCCGCGATGACCCCGGAGAGCCCGCCGAGCGCGGCGCCGAACGCGAACACCCCGGTGAACACCGCCTTGATGTTGATCCCGAGCCCGCCGGTCATCTCGGCGTCGAACACGCCCGCGCGGATGATCGCGCCCAGCCGCGTGCGCTCGATCAGGAGCCAGAGCAGCAGGGCCATCACGAGTCCGAACACGATCACGAAGAGCCGGTACGACGGGATGATCGCGCCCCACACCGAGACCGAGCCCGAGAAGAGATCGGGCGGGGCGATCGAGCGGATGCGGCCGCCCCAGACCCACTTCACCAGGTCCTCGAAGAGATAGATGAGGCCGAAGGTGAGCAGGACCTGGTCGAGCGGCGGCCGCCGGTAGAGCGGGCGGAGGCAGCTCACCTCCACCAGGGCGCCGATGAGGCCCACCGCCAGCGGGGCCACGAGCAGGGCCAGCCAGAAGTTGCCGGTGCCCGCGATGAGGGCGAGCCCCGCGTAGGCGCCGAGCATGTAGAAGGAGCCGTGGGCGAGATTGACCACGTCGAGCATGCCGAAGATCAGCGTGAGCCCGACGGATAACAGAAAGAGCAGCACCCCGTAGGCCAGCCCGTTCAGCGCCTGCGCGAACAGATCGGCCGGCATGCGGGGTGCCGCGTTCCCTCGATCAGGCCGGGAGCGTGCAGCCGGTGCCGGGATCGGCCACGTTGGCGACGCGATCGATCGGCACGTTGTTGAGGCCGCCCCCGACCTCCTTGACCTCGCGGATGTAGATGAAGGGCTGGATCACGTTGTGGCTCTTGGGATCGAAGCGGAAGCGACCGCGCGGGCTGTCGAACTCGCTCTTCTCGATGGCGTCGACCAGCTTCACCTTGTCCTGGGTGTTGCCGTTGACCGCCTTGAGCGCGCGCACGATCACCTCCGCGGTGTCGTAGCCCTGGCACGCGAACCCGTCCGGCATCTTGCCCGCGTACTTGTCGCGGAACTCCTTCACGAAGCGCTGGTTGGTCGGGTTGTCGAGCACCGGCGTGTAGAAGTGGCCGGTGACCACGCCGAGGGCCGACTTGCCCTGGGCGGGCAGCACGTCGGGCTCGGTGAGGAACCCCGCGCCGGTGAGCCTGATGTTCTGCTTGAGCCCGAACTGGTCGAACTGCTTCACGAAGTTCACCGCGTCGGTGCCCGAGAAGAAGGCGAACACCGCCTTGGCCCCGGACTGCCTGATCTTGGTCAGGTACGGCGCGTAGTCCGTCTCGCCCAGCTTCGGGTAGTCCTCGGCGACGACCTTGCCGCCCGCCGGGACGAAGGTCTCCTTGAAGGCGTTCATCATGTCCTTGCCGGCCTGATAGTTGGGCGCGGTCAGGAACACGTCCTTCGACACGTTCGCGGCGACCCAGCCCCCCATGGGCTGGCAGGGCTGCCAGTTGGAGAACGAGGTGCGGAAGATCCACTTCGAGCACCGCTCGCGGCTGATCGCGTCCGCGCCCGCGTTGGAGACGATCAGGATCGTCTTGCTGTTGTGGACCTTGTCGCGCATGCCCATCAGGATGCCGCTGTGCACCGGCCCGGTGAGAATGTCCACCTTGTCGGAGTCGATGAGCTTCTCGGTCTTGCGCACGCCCACCGGCGGCTGCATCTCGTCGTCTTCCTTGATCATCTCGATCTTGCGCCCGGCCACCGTCCAGTTCTCGCGGGCGAAGACGAGCTCCATCGCCTGCGTGATGCTCTCGCCGAGCACCGCGTAGACCCCGGAGTACGGCAGCACGACGCCGATCTTGATCGGGCCCGATTGCGCGCGGGCGCGCAGCACCCACGGCCCCATCGAGGTGCCGGCCGCCGCGAGGGCTGCTCCGCCGAGGAACTTCCGCCTGGTGACTCTGTCCATTGCTGTCCCCTCCTTGGGAGAGTGCGAGCGGTCGATTATAGACCGGCGAGCAGGGAGATGACGTAGTTGCCGCTGCCCGACGACGGGCCGTAGGCGTGGACACTGGGCACGAAGCGGTGGCCCGACTCCATGACCACCCCCAGCAGCATGGCGAGGTGGCGGCCGCCCATCTCGGCCTGGGTGGTCCGGGTGAACTCGGGCAGCCAGGCCCAGAGCTTCTCGAGCTCGCCGTCGGCCAGGAGCCGGGCGAAGCGGTGGTCGAGCTCCTGGTCGGCGGGCAGGGGCGCCCGCTCCGGCCCCCGCACCAGCTTGTGGGAAACGCTGCCGCTGGCCACGAAGCCCACCCGCTTGTCGCTCTCCGCCGCGACCCGCGCCACGTGCCGGCCCCAGGCGTGCGCCTCGTCGAGGTCCGCGGACAGGCAGACCGAGACCGGCACGATCGGGGTACGCTGCGCCCGGTCGAGGTAGCACACCATCGGCATCAGGGTGCCGTAGTCGAGCGGATAGTGGACGTCGTTGGCGAGCACGCATTGCAGGCCCGCCGCACGGCCGCGGGCGATGAGGCGCGCGGCCAGGTCGTAGTCGCCCGGGTAGTCGTAGGCCACGCCGTGGATGATCTCGGGGGCTTCCTGCGCGGTGAGCACGCCCTGGTGCCGCGGGGTGCCGTCCACCACGGTGGGAAAGGTGGTGATCAGGTGGCACGAGTTGACGACGGTCGCGTCGAGCTTCGCCCGCGCGACCACGTCGCCCTGCGCCACGAGGCCGTCGCGCACCGGGCGGAAGACCTCGGAGGCGAGCTTGCCCTCGAGCGCGGCCTCCAGGGTGCAGTAGCGGGGCGTGTGGACGGTCAGAAATGCTCCGGCGAGTGGGCTCATGGACGGGCTTCTCCCTTGAGGCGGGCGGCGATGCCCGCCGGAATGGGCCGGGCGGCCAGCGCGCCGCCGGGGCTCTCGGGCTGCGCCACCCAGGCGCGCACCTCGAAGCCGGTGGCGCAGCGCCGGCCCCCGACGGACACTGCGTGCTCGACTCGGAACGTCTTCTCGCGCACTTCGCTCACCGTGGTCTCGATCCGCACCTCGTCGCCGTAGCGTACCGGGGAGGCGAAGCGCGCGCCCGTCTCCACGATGGGCACGCCCACGATCCGCTCGGCCGGGAAGAGCTCGCGCCACGGCAGCCCGAGGGACTCGAACAGCGCCTCGGTCCCCAGGTCGAACCACTCGAAGAAGCGCGGGTAGAAGACGATCCCGGCCGGATCGGCCTCGCTCCAGCGCACCTTCACCGCGAGCGTGCTAGCGACCATCGGCGACCAGGTCGCGGACCAGCTCGCGCAGGCGGAAGCGCTGGAGCTTCCCGGTCGCGGTGCGCGGCAGCTCGCTCAGGATCCCGATCTCCCGCGGCCGCTGGTGGGGCGGCAGCGCGCCCTCCAGGAACCGCCGCACGTCCGCCCGCAGCGCCTCCGGCTCCGCGGCCGGATCGCGGGGCACCACGAACACGAAGGGCTTGATGAGCCCGCCCGCCTCCTCGGCCCCGACGACCCCGCCGTCGAGGACGCCCGGGTGCCGGAGCAGGACCGATTCTACCGCGGCGGGGGCCACCCACTGGCCGGCCACCTTGAAGAAATCGTCCTCGCGGCCGCAGTGGACGTGGCCGCCGTCCGCCTCGCGGCGATACACGTCCCCCGTCCGGAACCAGTCCCCCACGAAGGTCCGGCGGGAGTGGTCCAGGCGCTGCCAGTAGCCCGCGGCCTGCGACGGCGTGCGAACCCAGAGGACCCCTTCCTCCCCGTCCGGCACCGGCCGGCCCTCCGCGTCCAGGATCCTGGCCTCCGTGCCCGGCACCGGCTCGCCGGACGATCCGGCCCGGCTCCGCCCGGGCCGGTTGGCGAGAAACATGAAGATGGTCTCGGTGGCGCCGATGCCCTCGAGGATCTCCACGCCGAACCGCCGCCGCCAGGCCGCGTAGATCTCGGGGGGCAGCCGCTCGCCCGCCGAGACGCAGAGGCGCGCCGAGCCGAAGGTCTCGGCGGGCAGATCGGCGTGGAGCAGACGGGCGTAGATCGTCGGTATCGAGAAGAAGAGGGTCGGGCGGACCTCGCGCATCACGGCGGCGATCGCGGCCGGATCCGGCCAGCCCGGATGCAGGTATGCCGTCGCGCGGGCGCGGAGCGGGATCAGCAGCGCGTTGCCGAGGGCGTAGGCGAAGAAGAGCTTCGACGTGGCGAAGATCCGGTCCGTCTCGTCGACGCCCAGAACGTCCAGGTAGTTGTGGCAGGCGGGCAGCGTGCGGTGGCAGTGCACCGTGCCCTTGGGCGAGCCGGTCGTGCCGGACGTGTAGAGCCAGAACGCCATCGCGTCGTCGCCCACCGGCTCGGGAGGCAGCGGCGCGGCGGGCGCGCCGGCCACGAGCGTGTCGAAGTCGATGGCGCGGGGACCGAGCGCGGCCGCATTCACGCCCGCGGCGGCCAGCGCCCCGCGGTCGGTCACCACCGCCTTCGGCCGGCAATCGGCCAGGACGGTCCGGAGCTGGGCCGCGTCGAGTCGCGTGTTGAGCGGGACCGCCACCGCGCCCAGCTTCAGCGCGGCGAAGAACGTCGCGGCCCACGCGGGGCCGTCGGAGAGGAGCACGGCCACCCGCTGCTCGGGCTCCACCCCGCGCGACCGCAGCGCGTGGGCCGCCCGATCGGTCAGGCCCTGGAGCTGGGCGTAGGTGACCGGGCCGGACGGGGTGAGGAGCGCGGGGCGATCCCCATGGCCTTCCTCGACCGGGGCGTCGACGAAGAGGGCCGCGGCGTTGTCCATGCCGCCGCTCTCAGCTCTGGCCGACTCGCTTGCTGCGCGGGATGCTGAAGCCGGCCGCCTCGATGCGGTCGTTGATGCCGTGGAACTTGTGGCGCCCGTCGGTGTGGGCCGCCCACACGTCGTCCAGGGTGTCGAACCCGGCGATGTAGGCGAGCCCGGAGTCGGCCGGCTCCGCCATCGGCATCTCCCCCGCCCGGAAGCGGCGGTGCCCCTCCGCGGGGTCGATCCAGAAGCCCTCCGAGGCCTCGCCGCCCAGCAGGCGCGGCTCCTGTCCGGCCGGCACCGGGGCCAGGAAGAAGCGCGCGGTGAAGCGGATCGGGCTCGAGGGTGGGGTGATGAAGTGCGAGAGGTAGCGGAAGGGCGCCAGGTCGAGGTGCCAGCCCTCGCGGGCGAGCAGCGTGTGAAAGGGCGCCTCCTCGCCGACCAGGGCGTGGCGCAGCCGCTCCACGCGGTCGCGCACCGCGGGGTCCCGCGTGTCCACCGGCCGGTCGTCGGCGTCGCAGCCCACGAGCAGCCCGGTCTCCTCCACCAGCTCGCGCGCGGCGGTGACCCAGAATGCGAGCGGCGGGATCCCGTCGGCGGCCGGGAACACGGCGGCCGCGGTGGCCGAGGAGACGCCGCGGCAGCGGCCCAGCGCCTCCTCGGCGCCGTCGGTCGCCTCGACCTTGCCGCCGGGGAAGGCGTAGAAGCCGCCCAGGAAGCGCATGCTCTTCTGCCGCCGGATCATGTAGACCTCCACCGGGCAGGCTCCGCCCGGGCGCACCAGCAGCACGGAGGCGGCGGGCCGGGGGACGGCGGGGGGAGGCGGCGCGGCGGTCACGCGGGCGGGACGCGGGACCGCGTGAGACCGGCGAGCTGCTCGAGCAGGGCCTCCGCGGAGACCGGCTTGGCGATGACGCGGTCCACGAACTGCATGGACTCGTGCGCGGACACGCCCTCGCCCCAGCCGGTGAGGATGAACACCGCGGTCGCGGGCGAGCGCGTCTTGATGCGCTCGGCCACTTCCCAGCCGTTCATCCTGGGCATGCCGAGGTCGGTGATGACCACGTCGTGCGCGCCCGGATCGAACACCGCGAGCGCCTCGTCGCCGTTGGCGGCGGTGGTGATCGCGTGGCCCTCGCTGCGCAGCACGTCGGAGAGCACGGTGAGCAGGCGCGGATCGTCGTCCACGAGCAGGACCCGGGCCGCGTGCTCGGGCACGACCTGCCGCTCGGCCAGCCCCTCGGAGGCGGGGATGATCTGGAACCGGCTCGCGTGCAGCCGCAGCCGCACGGTGGTGCCCTTGCCGATCGCGCTGTCGATGGTCACGCTGCCCCCGTGGCGCTCGACGATGTCGTAGACCTCCGCGAGCCCCTGCCCGGACCCCTGGCCCGGCTGGAGGCTCCGCGCGTGCTCGGCCAGGCGCCGGCGCTGCTCGGCCGACATGCCCACCCCGGTGTCCTTCACCTCCACCACCACCCAGCCCGAGGCCTCCGCGGCGGCCCGGATGGCCAGCGCCCCGCCGCGGGGCATGGCGTCCACCGCGTTGTGGATCAGGCGCACGAGGGCGTCGCGCAGCTCGAAGGCGTTGCCCTCGACGGGCGGCAGGGCCTCCATGTCCTGGGTCACCGTGATCACGGTGCCCTTGCGATCCGCCTCGTCCCGCCAGCGCGGCGAGGTCAGCTCGAGGGCCTCCGCGATGACCGCGGGCAGGCCCACCGGCCCGTAGGCGGTCTGGGGCTGGCGCGAGACAAACTCCTGCAGCTTGCGAACAGTGGCGGACGCCTCGAGCGCCACGTCGCGGATGACCATGAGCCGCCGGCGCGCGGCCTCCGATTCGCTCTCGCGCAGCATGAGCTCGGTGTAGGCGAGGATCGCGGCCAGGGAGTTGTTGAAGTTGTGGGCGAGCCCGCCCACCGTCTCCCCGAGCGCGCGAAGGTCCTCGTTGCGGGAGAGGCCGCGGGGTGCCTCCGCGAGGCGGCGGCCGAGATCGCGCGCCCAGCTCCGCATCGAGAGCACCGAGCGGTCCATCTCCACCTTGGTGCGGCGGATCTGGCGCGCGATGTCCTGGATCTCCTCGTGGTCGGCGAAGAGGAGCGCGTCGGCCGCCGCGTCGCGCGGGTCGCGCCGCATCCATTGCCGGACGCGCTTGATCATCAGGAGCGGACTAGAGGTTGACCAGCTGGGCCACCCGCTCGCGATGATGGGTGGCGTCGCCGAAGGTGAACTCGGAGCCCTTCGCGCGCTTGAAGTACAGGTGCAGGTCGTGCTCCCACGTGAAGCCGATGCCGCCGTGGAGCTGGATGCCGGCCGCCGCGACGCGCCGGAAGGCGTCGGAGACGTAGGCCTTGGCCATGCTGACCGCGAGCGGGGCCTCGGGCGAGTTCTCGTCGAGCGCCCACGCCGCGTAGTAGGTGATGGACTTGCTGTTCTCCACGTCCACCAGCATGTCGGCCGCGCGGTGCTTGACCCCCTGGTAGGAGCCGATCGGCCGGCCGAAGGCCTGGCGGATCTTCGCGTACTCGACGGTCATGTCGAGCACCTTCTGGGCGCCCCCGCACATCTCGGCGCAGAGGGCCACGGTGGCGCGGTCGAGCACGCGGGCGAGCGGCGTCCAGCCCGCGCCCGCCGCGCCGAGCAGCGCGTCGGCGCCCACCGTGACGTCGGAGCACGTGACCTCGCAGAGCTTGCGGGTCTGGTCCATGGTGGGCAGCAGCGTCACCGCGAGGCCCCGGGTGGCCTTCGGCAGGAGGAAGAGCGAGACGCCGTCGGGGCCCGCCCCCGGCCGCGTGCGCGCGGCCACCACGACGGCGTCCGCGGTGTGGGCGTCGTGCACGAAGAGCTTGGTGCCGGACAGCGTGTACTTGCCGCCCTTCTCGACCGCGGTCAGGGTCACCCCGGCGGGGCCGAGCTGCGCGCTCGGCTCCATCCAGGCGAGCGCGACGCGCTTGTCACCCGCCGCGATCTTCGGCAGCCACTCCTTCTTCTGGGCGTCGCTGCCCGCCTCGAGGACGGCGAGCCCGCCCAGCAGCACGGTGGAGAAGTAGGGGCCCGGCGCCACCGCGCGGCCCATCTCCTCCATGAGCACGACCAGGTCCACCAGGCCGAGCCCCATGCCGTCGTACGGCTCGGGGTAGATCAGGCCGAGCCAGCCCTGCTCGGCCAGCTTCTTCCACAGCTCGGCGCTGATGCCGTCCGGCGTCTCCATCAGCTTCCGCACCGTGTCGGAGGGGCACTCGTTCTCGAAGAACTTCCGGGCGGTGTTCCGCAGCAGCTCCTGCTCCTCGTTGAAGCCGAAGTTCATGGCTTAGCCTTTCGGGAGGCCGAGCACGCGCTCGCCGATGATGTTGCGCTGGATCTCGGTGGTGCCGCCTTCGATCGAGTTGGCCCGCGAGCGCAGGAAGGTGTGCTGCCAGAGGCCGTCCGCGACCGCCCACTCGCTGCCGCGGGTGAGCTGGCCGAACGCGCCCTGGATCTCCATCGCCAGCTCCTGCACGCGCTGGTGGCCTTCCACCCACATCATCTTGCCCGCGGAGGCCTCGGGCCCCGGCAGCTCGCCCCGGAGCAGCTTGGTGATGGCGCGCGCCCCGGTGTACTTGAAGACCTCGGTGTCGATCCACATCTGGGCCAGCTTCTGGCGCATCACCGGGTCCTGGGTCACCGGCACCCCGTTCTTCTTGGTGCCGCGCGCGAGCTCCACGAGGCCGTCGAGGACGATGCGCAGGCGCACCTGCAGCCCGAAGCCGAGGGCGAGGCGCTCGTACATCAGGGTGGTGAGGCCGACCGCCCAGCCGTTGTTGAGCCCCCCCAGGATCTGCGACTCGTGGACGCGCACGTTGTCGAAGTAGACCTCGTTGAACTCCGCGTCGCCGGTCATCTGCTTGAGCGGCTTCACGGTGATGCCGGGGCTCTTCATGTCGAGCAGGAAGTAGGTGATGCCCTTGTGCTTGGGCGCGCCCGGATCGGTGCGGGCCAGCAGCATCATGTAGTCGGCGATGTGGGCGAGCGACGTCCACACCTTCTGGCCGTTGATCACGAAGTGCTCGCCGTCCTTCTCCGCGCGCGTCTGCAGCGACGCGAGATCGGAGCCCGCGTTGGGCTCCGAGTATCCCTGGCACCAGATCTCGTCGCACGAGAGCATCTTGGGCGGGTAGCGCTTCTTCTGCTCGTCGGTGCCGTAGGCGATGATGGTGGGGCCCGCCATGCCGATGGCCAGGATGTTGAGCACCGGCGGGGCCTTGGCGAGCGCCATCTCCTGCTGGAGGATCATCTCCTCCATGAAGGTGAGGCCCCGGCCGCCCGCTTCCTTCGGCCAGGTCAGCCCGACGAAGCCGGCCTCGTACATCTGCCGCTGCCAGCGCCGGAGCATCTCGTAGGCCTCGGGCCGGGGGATGTCCGAGCCCTGACTGAGCCGCGCGACCCAGTCGTGCTTCATGCTGCGTGACAGGAACCCGCGCACTTCGTCGCGGAAGGATGTTTGCTCAGGGGTCAGCGTGAAGTCCAATGCACCCTCCCACGTTGGTGGGTCGCCAGTAAGGTTAACCGGGGTAAGGCTGAACGAAGGTTCAGTACGATGATACGAGCCCGCACGAGAAAGTGTCAAGGGGGTGGGGTATACTCGCGGCGGCCATGGCGACCATCGGCATCTCCCTACCGCGCTTGAAGAGCCACATCGAGACCCTGTCCACCTACGGCCGCAACCCGGGCGGCCGGGGCATCACCCGCTCGTGCTGGAGCCCGCCCCACGAGGAGGCGCGCAAGTGGCTGCTCGGCCGGATGACCGAGGCCGGGCTCGAGACGCGCGTGGACGCGGCGGGCAACACCTTCGGCTCCCTCCGCGGCGAGGGGGCGGCGGTGCTGACCGGCTCCCACATCGACACGGTGCCGGAGGGCGGCCCGCTCGACGGCGCCCTCGGGGTGCTGGCCGGGCTCGAGTGCCTGCAGACCATCAAGGCGGCCGGGCTCGCCGCGCGCCGGCCGCTGGCGGTGGTGGCCTGGAGCGACGAGGAGGGCCGCTACGGCAGCCTCTTCGGCTCGCGCGCCTTCACCGGCAAGCTCGACATGGCCCAGGTGCCGACGCTCCAGGCGGTGGACGGCGTCAAGCTCGTGGACGCGATGGCCCGGGCCGGCTACGACGCGAGCCGGGTGGCGGAGGCGCGGTGCGATCCCCGGACGCTGCACGCCTACATCGAGCTGCACATCGAGCAGGGCCCGCACCTCGAGGCGGCCCGCCTGCCCATCGGGCTCGTGGAGGGCATCGTGGGCATCCGGCGCAACCGCCTGACCTTCATCGGCGAGCCGGACCACGCGGGCACCACGCCGATGGCCTGGCGCAAGGACGCCTTCCTGGCCGCCTGCGAGTACGCGCTCAAGGCGCGCGAGCACATCGTGCGCAAGGGCAGCGGCCGGAGCGTGACGAACTTCGGGCGCATCGAGCTCTCCCCCGGCGTCTCCAACATCGTGCCCGCGCAGGCGGTGCTGATGCAGGAGATGCGCGAGCTGGACCCGAAGATCCTGGCGCGGCTCGACCGCGAGTGCGCGGCGCTGGCCCGCACCATCACGCGCCGCCGCGGCATCAAGGTGATGGTGGAGGCGATGTCCCGCACCGACCCCGCGCGCTGCGCGCCCCGGGTCATGAGCGCGGTGCAGGCGGCGTGCGAGAAGCTCAAGCTCCGCTACAAGCGCATGCCCTCGGGCGCCGGCCACGACGCCCAGAACCTGGCCCTGGTCACCGACTCGGGGATGCTCTTCATCCCCTCGCGGGGCGGGCGCAGCCACCGGCCCGACGAGATGAGCGACTGGAAGGCGATCGAGCGGGGCACCAACGCGCTGCTCCACACGCTGCTGACGCTGGCCGGCTAGCGCGGCGCTGCCGGGCCGCCAAGAGGGCGCATGTGAAAGTTTCCACTTGGCAACCGTCGGCGGGATCAAGTACACTCCCGCAAGAATCCAGCGCCATCTATCCCATGAGGAAGTTGTGCCCACGATAGTGCACCTGCTGCTGGCCCTGGTCCTGACCGTTTTCCTGGCTGCCCAGGCCAGCGCGCTCGCCTTCGTGCTCCGCTCGCGCCGGGAGGTGTCGGCGCGGGGGGCGCGTCGCCGCACCGATCTCCTCTGGACCTCGATCCCGGTGCTCCTCGTGCTCTTCCTGGCCGCCCGCAGCTGGGTGGCCGTCGTCGACGTCCATCGGCCCGCCGTGGCCGCGACCGGCGTGCCGTCGCAGTCGGTCGCGGCCCCGGCAGTCAGAGGAGCCCACCCGACGCCATGACTCAGCGCCCCTCGCCAATTCAGCGCTCGTCGACGGTCGTCCGCCTCGTGAAGCGCCTGGACTGGACACGGCTCGGCCTGCTCGGCGCCGTGCTCCTGCTCGCGAGCGCCTGCAGCGCGGTGGGCTGGAACTGGGACACCCCGATGAGCACGGTGGTCCCGAAGTCGGACTTCGGGAAGGTCACCCACGGGATCTTCATGCTGATCTCGTGGTGGACCCTCGGCATCTTCATCGCGGTGGAGGTCGCCCTCGTCTACGTGTGCTGGCGCTTCCGCGACCGCCCGGGCGCGGCCATCCCCAAGCAGGTGCACGGTCACACCGTGCTCGAGATCTCGTGGACCATCGCGTTCGCGGTGATCCTGCTGATCTTCGCGATCCCGACCATCAGAGTGATCTTCAAGACCCAGGAGGCCCCGGCGGCCACCGCGCTGCGGGTGGACGTGCACGGCAAGCAGTGGTGGTGGGAGTTCCGGTACCCGCAGCACAAGATCGTCACCGCCAACGAGCTGCACCTGCCCGCCGGGCAGACGGTGGCCTTCTTCCTGAACGCGCCCGACGTCATCCACTCCTTCTGGATCCCCCAGCTCGGCGGCAAGCGGGACGTGGTGCCCCACCGGGTGAACCACATCACGCTCACCCCGGAGGCGCCCGGCGAGTATCCCGGCCAGTGCGCGGAGTACTGCGGGATGTCGCACGCCAACATGCGGTTCCGGGTCATCGTGCACGAGCCCGCCGAGTTCGAGAAGTGGATCCGCGCCCAGCAGGCGGCCCCGGTGGACTCGCCCGACGCGCTCGCCCAGCAGGGCAAGACCCTGTTCACCCAGTCGACCTGCGTGGGCTGCCACACCATCACCGGGATCTCGGCCGGCCACATCGGGCCCGATCTCACCCACTTCGCGAGCCGGAAGACCTTCGCGGGGTCGCTGATGGCCAGCACCCCGGACAACCTGACCAAGTGGATCGAGAATCCCGAGCACATGAAGCCCGGCGCGCTGATGCCGAACCTGGGGATGAAGGGGGAGCAGTCGAAGGCTCTGGCCGCCTACCTCCTCAGCCTGAAATAGGGAGACGGACA
>DATFGS010000118.1:0-11947 GCA_035249225.1 Candidatus Methylomirabilota bacterium
CTGCGCGCGGGCGGCGACCGGCCACGCGGAGAGGAGCAGCGCCAGGGCCAGGCCGGAGCCGAGTCTCATCGCGAGTGGTAGAGTACCGGACTGCGCGCCGGTGTGTCCATCGCCCGGGGCCGGAAGGAGAGCGCCATGCACTGCTGCGGTCACGCCTGGAACCGTCGGGACTGGATGTGGAGCACGCTCCTCACCACCGCCTCCGCGATGTTCGCGGGCTGCGCGGGACGCCGGGCCGACGCGCCCGCCGCGGCGGCGGCCGAGCAGCCGTACGCCGCCGCGACCCGGCTGCTCCGCGAGCACGTGTCGATCGACGTGCACACCCACGCGGGCCCGAACGGCGTCACCTCCCGCACCGCTCAGCCGAGCGACGACCTCGCGCGCGGCATGCGCGCGGGCGGGATCGCGGTCCTCTGCCTGGCCGACGTGCCGGACGGGCCGATCCTCGGCCGCGACGCGAGCAACGTGCTCCGCGCGCTGCGCGTGCCCGAGCCCGGCTTCCTCTACCAGTACCACCAGGAGCGCCTCGGCTGGCTCGACACGCTCACCGCCAAGCACGGGATCCGCCGCGTCCTGACCGTGGCCGACCTCGAGGCGGCCCACCGGGCGGGGGCGCCCGCCATCATCCTCGACATCGAGGGCCTGGACTTCCTCGAGCGGAAGCTCGAGCGGCTCGAGGAGTCGTACCGGCGCGGCGTGCGCACCATGCAGCTCGTCCACTACACCCCGAACGACATCGGGGACTTCCAGACCGGCACCGTCACCCACGGCGGCCTCACCCCGTTCGGGGCCGACGTCATCCGCGCGTGCAACCGGCTGGGCGTCGTCGTGGACGTGGCGCACGCGACCGCGGACACCGTGAAGCAGGCGGCCCGGGTCGCGACCAGGCCGCTGCTGCTCTCCCATACCGCGCTGCGCGGCTCCCGGGCCCAGGGCCGGACGCCGCTGGTCGAGCGGCAGATCACCCCGGATCACGCGCGGGCCCTCGCCGACACCGGCGGCTCCATCGGGATCTGGCACTTCTTCGCGACGCCCGCGCTCTACGTGGAAGGGCTGAAGGAGATGGCGGAGGTCGTCGGCGTCGACCACGTGAGCATCGGCACCGACGCGGGCTCGAGCGCCGGCCTCTTCCCGAGCTACGACGGCTTCACGCTCCTGGTGGACGCGATGCTCCGCGGCGGCTTCACCGCCGCCGACACCGCCAAGATCATCGGGGGCAATTACCGGCGGATCTTCGCGGCCTCGGTGCGCTGAGCCGGGCGAGAGGGCTCCGCCCGGTCGCGCTTCATCGGAGGTCGAGCCGGCTCACGAGCTCACGGGTCAGGGAGATCCGCACCACGTAGTGGGTCTCGATCGCCAGCACCCTCCACGCGCGCTCGATCTCCGCGAGCGGGACGTGGCCGGCGCGAAAGATATCCGTGAGCGCGTCGAGACCTCGCACGCTGCCCGGATTCAGCGCGATGTCGGAGCCGCGCCCCGAGCCGAACGTCAGCAGGTATTCCGCGCTGACCGGATCGACCGCCGGCCGCAATCGCGTGATGTAGAGCCGTCCTGTGCCGCCGCGCCGGGCCATCGCCGTCAGGATACCGGTCGAAGGTCCGGAGTCCCGCCGATCGTGTTGCGAGCTCGCTCGGACCGGGTCGGTAGTTTCTTCCTGACAAGCCGCGTCAGGCTCCCGGGTCGATCGGGTCGACGCCGGGCGCACGGTCCGGCTGCACGCGCCCGCAGCCGCGGCACGTGCGCAGCGCCCGGTCGGCGTCGAAGCGCTCGATGGCCGCCTTCAGCTCCCGCTCGATGTCGGCCACGTGCATCGTCACCTCGTGGAGGAGGCGATCGCAGCGGTCGCAGTACCAGAGGAGGGACTCGGTCTGCTCGGGCCGGCGCTTGACCTCGACCACCAGGCCCCAGGTGTCGGGCGGGCGGTGGGGCGAGTGCGGGACGAGCGCGGGCAGCAGGCACATCTCCCCCTCGCGGATGACTTGCTCGTGGCGCCGGCCGTCCACCATGTACTCGAGACGCATCGCGCCCCGGAGCATGTAGAAGATCTCGTCGGAGGGGTCCACGTGGAAGTCGCGGCGGGCGTTCGGCCCGCGGACGACCATCGCGGTGAACTGCGAGTCCTCCCAGATCACCTTGTTGCCGACCGGCGGCTCGAAGGTGGCCCGGTTCTCCTCGATCCACCGCCACAGGTTGAAGGCCATGAGAGGGCGCATCGGCTCACCTCCGCAGGTAGATCACCAGCGAGACGAGACTCATCACCACCTCGCCCCGCTGGTTGACGATCCGGCTCTCGACCTTCACGGTGCCCCGGTCGGGCCGGCTCCGCGACGCGATCTTCTCGCGGATCTCCGACTCCACCGAGAGCACGTCGCCCGGCCGCACCGGCTTCGACCACTTGAGATCGTCGAAGCCCATCGCGCCGGTGGTGGCGTGGACGGGCGTCATGTGCTCGACCACCATCCGGATGAACATCGCCCCGGTGTGCCAGCCACTCGCGATGAGCCCGCCGAACATGCTCGCCTTCGCCGCCTCCTCGTCCAGGTGGAACGGCTGCGGGTCGAACTGCCGCGCGTACTCGACGATCTCGTCCCGGGTGACCTCGTAGCGCCCGAAGCGCATCGTGTCGCCCACCTGCACGTCGTCGAAGTACTTCACGCGGCCGCCGCCGGGCGCCGCTGGTACATCGTGATCCCCACCACCGCCACCACCACCTCGCCGTGCTGGTTGACGAGCGAGTTGCGGCGGCGGATGAAGCCGATCGGTCTGCTGCGCGAGGGCCAGGTCTCGAGCACCTCGGTGCGTCCGGTCAGCACGTCGCCCGGCCGCACCGGCTTGAGCCAGCGGCACGAGTCGAGGCCGGGCGAGCCGGTGGCCGCCGCGTCTTCTCGACGATTTGCCTCCACCGAGAGGCGCATCAGCAGCGCGCAGGTGTGCCAGCCGCTCGCGATGAGGCCCCCGAAGATGCTCCGCCGCGCCGCCTCCGGATCGGTGTGGAACGGCTGCGGGTCGTACTTCTGCGCGAAGGCGAGCACCTCCGCCTCGGTGAGGGTGTGCGTGCCGAGCTCGATGACCTCCCCCACCGCGAAGTCTTCCCAGTACTTCACTAGCGCAGCTCGAACTCGAAGGTGCTGACCACGCGGATCCGCTTCATCGGCGTGCTCGTCGGGCTGAACGGCCCCGACTCGTCGTTGCCGTCCATCCCGAAGATCTGGATCGAGCCCTGGTTGGCGGAGCGGATGACGCCCACCTGCGCCCCCGAGTCGGCCGCGAACTGCTGGGCGGTCGCCCGGGCGTTCTTGGTGGCGTCGGCCAGGAGCTGCGGCCGCAGGTCGTTGAACCTGGAGACCACGTAGCGCGGATTGGCCGCGCCCTCGCGCTCGCCGTCCAGGATCACGCCGGCCTTGAGCAGCTCCTCGGTGGCGCCGACCGCGGTCCGCACCAGGTCCACGTTCAGGGTCTTCACGACCACCGAGGTCGTCACCACGTAGCGGAACCGGTCCGCGGCCTGCGGCTGACCGTACTCGCGGGCGAGCTTGTCCACCGTGCGGGTGGGCTGCCGCTCGATCTCGGTCTCCGCGAAGCCCTGCTTGCGCAGGAAGGCCACCGCCGCGTCGCGGTCCGCGCTGATCCGCGCGTGCGCGTCCTGGAGGCTCTCGCTCGCGCGCCGCAGGCCGAGCGTCCAGACCGCCTGGTCCGCCTTGACCTCCCGCTCCACCAGCCCCTTCACCGTGACGACCCGGCTGTCGGACCGGAACCGCATCGCGCCCTTCCCGACGAAGTAGCCGCCGATCGCCAGGCCCGCCACCAGGCAGAGCCCCACGATGACCGCGGGAACCACCGCCGACCGATTCTCACTGGATGCCATACGCTCCTCCCGGGCCGAGCTAGCCGCGACGGCTGCCCGCCCGCAGTATCACAAGAGTCACGACCCCCGCCACCAGTCCCCAGAACGCCGAGCCGACGCCCGAGAGGGTCACCCCGGACGCGGTCACCAGGAACGTGACGAGCGCCGGCTCGCGTTGATTCTCGTCGCGGAGCGCGGCGGCCAGCCCGTTGCCGATGGTGGCGAAGAGGGCCAGCCCCGCAACCGCCGCCACCAGCTCGCGCGGGAACGCCGCGAAGAGCCCGACCACCGTGGCCCCGAACAGGCCGACGATCACGTAGAAGCCGCCCGCGGCCATGGCCGCCACGTAGCGCCGCCGCGGATCCTCGTGCGCCTCCGGGCCCATGCAGATGGCGGCGGTGATGGCGGCCAGGTTCAGCGCGAAGCCCCCGAACGGGGCCAGCACGAGATTGGCGAGCCCCGTCCAGCCGATGATCGGCGAGATCGGCACCCCGTAGCCCGAGGCGCGGATGACCGCCACCCCGGGCACGTTCTGGGACGCCATGGTCACGATGAAGAGCGGCAGGGCCACTCCGATCAGCGCGCCGGCGGTGAAGCGCGGGGACACCCAGACCGGCGCGGCCAGCGCCAGCCGCGCCTCGTCCACCCGCAGCAGGCCCTGGCCGGCCGCCACCGCGACCCCCACTACCAGCGCCGCGATCACCGCGTAGCGCGGGGCCAGCCGCCGGACGACCAGGTAGACCGCGAACATGCCGAAGGCGAGCGCGAAGCGGGTCCGCATGGCCACGAAGACGTCGAGCCCGAAGCGCAGCAGCACGCCCGCCAGCATCCCCGAGGCGATGGCCACCGGGACGCGGTCCATCACCCGCTCGAACCAGCCCGAGAAACCGGCGAGGGTGATCAAGGCTGCGGAGACGAGGAAGGCGCCGGTGGCCTCCTCGATGGTGAGGCCCGCCGCGCTGGTCACGAGCAGGGCCGCCCCCGGGGTGGACCAGGCGGTGACCACCGGCGCCCGGTAGCGGAGCGAGAGGAGCGCGCAGGTCAGCCCCATGCCGACGCCGAGCGCGAGCATCCACGAGCTGACCTGGGCCGGGGTGGCGCCGGCCGCACCCGCGGCCTGGAAGACGATCACCGCCGAGCTGGCGAACCCCACCAGCACGGTCACGAAGCCGGCGGTCACCGCCGACACGGACAGGTCCCGGGCCAGAGACACCCGGCCACTATATACTCCCGGCGTGCGCGCCTACCTGCTGTCGCGGCTCGGGCAGACCGTCCTGGTCGTGTTCCTCTCGCTCAGCGCGGTCTTCTTCCTCATGCGCCTTGGCGGCGACCCGGTTTTGTTGTTCCTGCCGATGGACATCCAGGCCAAGGACCTCACCGAGTTCCGCCAGCGCCTGGGCTTCAACGATCCGGTGGCGGTGCAATACGGCCGCTTCGTCGCCCGGGCGGCGCACGGCGACTTCGGCGAGTCGCTGCGCTACAAGCAGGACGCCCTCGGCCTCGTCCTGGAGCGCCTGCCCGCCACCCTGTACCTGGCGCTCGCCGCGCTCGCGCTGACCTTCCTGGTCGCGGTGCCGGTCGGCGTGCTCTCGGCGGTGCGCCGCGGCTCGCTCTTCGACTTCTTCGGCATGGGCGCCGCGGTGCTCGGCCAGGCCGTGCCCGGCTTCTGGCTCGGCCTCATGCTGATCTACCTCTTCTCGGTGAAGCTCGGCTGGCTGCCCACCGGGGGCACCGGCAGCGCGCGCCACTTCGTGATGCCGTGCGTGGTGCTCGCCTCCTTCTACGCCGCGCGCATGGCGCGGCTCACCCGCTCCTCGGTGCTCGACACGCTGAACGAGGAGTTCGTGCTCACCGCGCGGGCCAAGGGCCTGGCCGAGTGGGTGGTCATCGCCAAGCACGCGCTCAAGAACTCGGCGATCCCGATCGTGACCCTCGCCGGCCTCGACACCGGCCAGCTCCTGGGCGGCGCGGTCATCACCGAGACCATCTTCGCCTGGCCCGGGCTCGGGCGGCTGACCGTGCAGGCCCTGCTCAACCGCGACTTCCCGGTGGTGCTCGCCGCGGTGTTCATCTTCTCGGTCACCTACACCCTGATCAACCTGGTGGTGGATCTGCTCTACGGCTGGCTCGATCCGCGCACCCGGGCGCGGGCGGCCCGCGCGTGATCCCGCGATGAGAGTCTTCATCAGCCGCCACGGCCGCGGCGTCCTCGGGCTCATCATCGCCGCGCTGGTGCTGGTGGCCGCGGTGGCGGCGCCGCTCCTGGTCGCCCAGGATCCGCTGCGCAGCGACTTCGCGGTGGGGCTCCAGCCGCCCGGCACCCCGGGCCACCCCCTCGGCACCGACCAGCTCGGCCGGGATCTCCTGGCCCGCGTGCTCTACGGGGCGCGGGTCGCCCTCTTCATCGGGCTCTGCTGCGTGCTGCTCACCGCGGTGGTGGGCGGGCTCGCCGGGCTCCTGGCCGGCTACTACGAGGGCTGGCTCGGCGCGGTGGTCATGCGGGTGGCCGACGTGCAGCTCTCGTTTCCGTTCATCCTGCTCGCGCTCACCATCAACGCGATCGTGGGCCTGGGATTGCGCAACATCATCGTGAGTTTGTCAGCCGCCGGCTGGGTCGTGTATGCTCGCGTCGTCCGTGGGGAGGTCCTGTCGGTGAAGGAGCGCGAGTTCGTGCACGCGGCCCAGGCCCTGGGGCTCGGGCGCGGGCGGCTGCTCTTCCGGCACATCCTGCCCAACGTAGCGCCGTCCATCGTGATCGTGGGCAGTCTCCAGTTCGCCCAGTTCATCGTGGCCGAGGCCGCGATCTCGTTCCTCGGCTTCGGGGTGCAGCCGCCGACCCCGGCCTGGGGCAGCATGCTCTCGGAGAGCCGCGACTATCTCTACGTGGCCTGGTGGCTCGCCGCGTTCCCGGGGGCCGCGCTCGCGGTCACCGCTCTCGGCATCAACCTGGTGGGCGACTGGCTGCGCGACGTGCTCGATCCGAAGTTCCGCGTCTGAACATCGAACCAACGAGGAGGCCGTCATGAGGCGATTCACGACGCTGCTGACCGCGCTGGCCGTGCTGCTCGGCCTCGCGGCGTCCGCCCCCGCCCAGGACCGGGTCCGGGCCAAGGAGGTCGTGGTGGCCTTCGCGGCCGAGCCGCGCACGCTCCTGCCGAACACGATCGTGGACTGGACCACCAACAACATGGTCGAGCACATGTACGACCGGCTGGTCGACCGCGATCCCAAGACCTACAAGCCGTCGCCGATGCTGGCCACCGGCTGGAAGGTGGTCAACGACACCACCTGGGAGTTCGCGCTGCGCCGGAACGTGAAGTTCCACAACGGCGAGGTCTTCGACGCCCAGAGCGTGAAGGCCACCATGGACTACATCAAGGACCCCGCCAACAAGACCCACTACATGCCGCGGTGGGCCCAGGTGAAGGAAGTCCAGATCGTCAACGACTACACCGTCCGCTTCGTCACCGAGAAGCCGTGGCCCGGCCTCATCGACCGCATCGCGGGCAGCGACTTCCTGCCCATGCCGCCCAGGGCCCTCAAGGACCAGGGCGTCCAGGCGCTCGCGGCCAAGCCGATCGGCACCGGGGCCTTCCGCTTCGTGCAGTGGGCGCGCGACGAGAAGCTGGTGGTGGAGCGCAACCCGGACTACTGGCAGACGCCCGCCGAGGCGAGCCGGGTGACCTTCCGCTTCATCCCCGAGTTCAGCGCCCGCCTCGCCGCGCTGCTCGCGGGCGAGATCGACATCATGAAGGACGTGCCGCCCCAGAACGTGGAGATGCTCGAGAAGAGCGGCAAGGCGCGGCTGCGCGCCACCGTCTCCTCCCGCATCAACTACCTGGCCCTCGTGAACCTCAAGCCGGGGCCGATGCAGGACATCCGGGTGCGCAAGGCGATCCACGCGTCGGTCAACGTGGACGAGCTGATCCAGCAGGTGCTCAAGGGCCGGGCCACCAAGATGTGCGGGTCGCTCTCCCCGATCAACGTGGACTACTCCCCCAAGCCCCAGTGCTGGAAGTACGATCCGGCGCAGGCCCAGGCCCTGTTCAAGGAAGCGGGCGTCGACCCGACCAAGCTCCAGCTCACCCTCGACACGCCCTCGGGGCGCTACCCGCTCGACAAGGACGTCTCGCTCGCGATCGCCGCGCAACTTCAGCGCGTCGGCATCAAGACCAACGTGGTGGTGAACGAGTGGGGCACCCACCTCGACAAGATCAAGAACCGCACCACCGGCGACATGTTCTTCCTGGGCTGGGGGCCCGCGCTCGACGCGCAGAACACCATCGAGCAGCTCTTCATGGGCAAGCAGACCTACTCGTCCTACGGCAACAACGAGGCGCTCGAGGCCAAGATCAACCAGGCGGTCACGGTGGTGGATCCCAAGAAACGGCTCGAGGCCTGGGCCGAGATCCAGCAGCTCGTGCGCGACGAGGCCCCGTGGGTCTTCCTCTGGCAGCAGCACGACCTCTACGGCGTGGCCAACTGGATCGAGTGGACGCCGCGCGCGGACGAGCGGATCTGGATGTACGAGGCCAAGCTCGCGCGGTAGCGCGAGCCGCGCATGACGGCGGCGAGCGCCGGGTCGCCCCGGCGCTCGCTGAACGCGCCCGGTCGCCGCGCTACTTCTTCTCCATCTTGTCCATCTTCTCCATCTTGTCCTTGTCCATCATCTTGCCGTCCTTCTTCATCTTGTCCGCTTTCATCATCTTGTCCTGCTTCATCTTGTCGTCCATCCTCATCTTGTCTTCCTTCATCATCTTGTCGTCCTTCATCATCTTGTCGTCCTTCGTCTTGTCGGTGGGCGCCTGCGCGTACCCTGCCGCGGGCACCGCCGCCACGAGCACCACCGCCGCCACCTTCAGCCATCGCCGCATGAGAAGCCTCCCTCGCCGAGAATGGGTGCTGCTGGCTAGAGGGTAGGCGGCGGCGCGGGCGGGATGTCACGCGCCGGTCAAATCGTTGTCAACTCGGGCGGGACGGCGCCGCCGGTCGGGGGCTCCGGCGCGTCCTCGTCCTCGGGCGCGGGCTCCGGGAGCGCCTGCTCGGCCGCCTCCGCCAGCTTCTCCTTGCCGGGGTCGGTGAGGTCCGACAGCTCGCGAATCGCCAGGTCGTACCAGTTGTCCATCGGCATGGTGTCACCTCGTTCGGCGCGCTCGCGCACACCCTTCGATCGGTGGTCCCGGCAGGAGGTAGGCACGGCACGTGCCAGCCACCCTTTGCCGTCAGATCAACCTCTTGGCCGGGGGATACCGAGCGATGGCCGAGGGCAGAATGCCCGCCGGCGGGACAGCTCTCCTGGCGCTCCGCGTCACGGGAAAGCCTGCTAGAATTCCGCCGCTGGCCCCAACAACCCGAGTCCCGGAGGCGCTCCATGGCGATCACGGTGTTCACGAACGCGTTCCTGATCGACTGCACCGGCCGGGATCCCGTGGACGGCGCAGCGGTCGTGGTGGAGGGTGAGCGGATCAAGGACGTGATCGCCTCGGGCAAGGTCGGGCCGCTGCCCGGCAAGGTGGACACGGTCGATCTCAAGGGCCGCACGCTGATGCCCGGCCTCACCGACGCCCACGTCCACGTGTGCGCGGTCGAGGGCAACATCCCCGAGCAGCACCGTCACAACCCGCCGAGCCTGATCGCGGCCAAGGCGCTCCGCCGCATGGAGCAGTGCCTGATGCAGGGCTTCACCACCGTGCGCGACGCGGGCGGCGCCGACTACGGCTTCCGCGAGGCCGCCGAGTCCGGCCTCTACCCCGGCCCGCGCATGCTGGTCTCCGGCCGCCCGCTCTCGCAGACCGGCGGCCACGCCGACAAGCGGCGCCGCTCGGAGTGGATCGAGCCGGTGGACTGCTGCGTGGGCATGGCGGGCATGATCGCGGACGGCGCCGACGAGGTCCGCAAGGCCGCGCGCGAGAACCTCCGCCACGACGTGGACCAGATCAAGATCATGGCCTCGGGCGGCGCGATGTCGCCCGGCGACGAGCTCGACACCACCCAGTACACGGTGGACGAGATGCGCGCGGCGGTGGAGGAGGCGCGCGCGGTCGGCAAGTACGTGCTGGCCCACGCCTACTCCGGCTCGGCCATCCGCAACGCGATCCAGGCCGGCGTGCGCTGCATCGAGCACGGCAACCTGCTCGACGAGGCGGGGGCGCAGGCGATCAAGGCCGCGGGCGCCTACCTGGTGCCGACCATGGTCACCTACGAGGCCATCTCGCGCGAGGGCAAGAACTACGGCATCGGCGACCACCAGATCCAGAAGATCAACCTGGCGCTCGAGCGGAGCCTGGAGGGCCTCACCCACGCCTACCGCGCGGGCTGCAAGATCGGGTCGGGCTCGGATCTCCTGGGCGACATGCAGGCCCAGCGCGCGATGGAGTTCGAGCTGAAGGGCCAGGTGATGAAACCGATGGAGGTGCTGCTCTCCGCCACCATGGTCAACGCGGAGATCTTCCGGATGACCGACCGGATCGGCTCCGTCGAGCCCGGCAAGTACGCCGACCTGCTCGTGGTGGACGGCGACCCACTCAAGAACCTGCGGGTCTTCCAGAATACCGCCCACATCCATGCGATCGTGAAGGGCGGCGTGTTCGTCAAGCGCGCGCTCTAGCGCGCGCCGACGGGAAGGAGCACCATGCCGAGCGCCGCGGACTTCGAGAAGCTGGGCGTCTTCTACCTGGGGCGGTCCTACGACTGGCAGCAGAAGAAGGCCCAGGACGGACTCATCCTCTACGACTCGAAGGACCTGGTCACCCACGCGGTCTGCGTCGGCATGACCGGCAGCGGCAAGACCGGCCTCTGCCTGGCCCTGATCGAGGAAGCCGCCATCGACGGCATCCCGGCCATCCTCATCGATCCCAAGGGCGATCTCGCGAATCTCCTGCTCACCTTCCCCGGGCTCAGGCCGGAAGACTTCCGCCCCTGGGTCAACGAGGACGACGCGCGCCGCAAGAGCCTCTCGGCGGACGATTACGCGCGTCAGCAGGCCGAGCTGTGGCAGAAGGGGCTCGCGTCCTGGGGCGAGGACGGCGCGCGCATCCAGCGCCTGCGCGACGCGGCCGACTTCGCGGTCTACACGCCCGGCAGCAACGCGGGGATCCCGCTGTCCATCCTGAAGTCGTTCGCGGCCCCGCCGGACGCCATCCGCGAGGACGAGGAGCTGCTGCGCGAGCGCATCGGCACCACCGCCACGAGCCTGCTCGGCCTCCTCGGCATCGACGCCGATCCGATCAAGAGCCGCGAGCACATCCTGATCGCCACCATCCTCGACACCGCGTGGCGGAAGGGAGAGGAGCTCGACCTGGCCGGCCTCATCCAGCAGATCCAGACCCCGCCGGTGAAGCGGGTGGGGGTGCTGGACCTCGACGCGTTCTTCCCGTCCAAGGACCGCTTCGCCCTCGCGATGGCGCTCAACAACCTGCTCGCCGCGCCGGGGTTCGGCGCATGGATGGAGGGCGAGCCGCTCGACGTGGGCAACCTGCTTCACACCCCGGAGGGCAAGCCGCGCGTCGCCATCGTCTCGATCGCGCATCTCAACGACGCGGAGCGGATGTTCTTCGTCTCGCTCCTGCTCAACCAGGTGGTGGGCTGGATGCGCACGCAGTCCGGCACCACCAGCCTGCGCGCGCTGCTCTACATGGACGAGATCTTCGGCTTCTTCCCGCCGGTGGCCAACCCCCCCTCGAAGACGCCGCTGCTCACCCTGCTCAAGCAGGCGCGGGCCTTCGGGGTCGGCGTGGTGCTGGCCACCCAGAACCCGGTGGATCTCGACTACAAGGGCCTCTCCAACACCGGCACCTGGTTCATCGGGCGCCTGCAGACCGAGCGCGACAAGGCGCGCGTGCTCGACGGCCTCGAGGGCGCGGCGGGCAGCGCGGGCCAGGGCTTCGATCGCGCCGGGCTCGAGCGCATCCTGTCGGGGCTCTCGAGCCGCGTCTTCCTGATGAACAACGTGCACGAGGACCACCCGGTGGTGTTCGAGAGCCGGTGGGTGATGTCCTACCTGCGCGGGCCACTGACGCGCGCGCAGATCAAGACGCTCATGGCGGGGAGGAAAACAGTCGCGGGTGCGACAGGTGCGACGGGTGCTACTGGTGCGACGGGTGC
>DATFGS010000119.1:0-6789 GCA_035249225.1 Candidatus Methylomirabilota bacterium
ATCGGGAAGGCCTTCACCGCCAAGACCGGCATGCCGGTCGAGTTCGAGGTGGGCGGCACGATCGACCGTCTCGCCAAGGCCCGGGTGGCCAAGGGCAGCCCGCTGGTGGACGTCACGTTCACCACGAGCCACGTCGGGCGGCTCTACGTCTCGGACGGGCTCTTCGCGCCGCTCGACATGGGCAAGCTCCCGAACGCCCGGGCCTCCGCGCGCGAGGCCCAGCGCAGCGAGTACCAGATCGGCGGGTGGAGCTACGTGTACACGATCGTGTACCGGCCGGACCTGGTGAAGGAGGAGATCACGCAGTGGTCCGATCTCTGGAAGCCCTCGCTCAAGGGCAAGATCGCGATGCCCGACTTCGACCCCTCGCACATCATCACGATCGCGGCCCTGATGGAGGGCGGCAACGAGACCACGTGGCAGAAGGGCCAGGAGCGGCTCAAGGCGCTCAAGCCCAGCATCGTGGCCTTCTTCTCGACCGACGCCCAGAGCCAGGACCTGATGAAGACCGGTCAGGCGCCGGTGCAGGTGATGCTCTCGGTCAACGCCTACCATCTCCAGGAGCAGGGGATCGCGGTCAAGCTGGTCCAGCCGAAGGACTTCCCGGGGATCGTGGGCATCGACTGCATGTCGGTGATGGCCGGCACCAAGAAGGCGGACGCGGCCCAGGAGTTCATCAACCTGGCGCTGTCGAAGGAGATCCAGACCGAGCTCGCGAAGGCGCTCAAGGCGGGGCCGGTCAACGGCGGCGCCACCGTGCCCGCCGCCTTCCAGGGCCAGCCCGGCATCTTCCTGACCCCGGCGGAGTGGAAGGAGAAGGGCTACATCCTGAACGACGAGGTGCGGGCCCGGAACCTGCCGGGCTGGCGCGAGTGGTTCACCGCCAATATCGTCAAGTAGCCCGGGCCTCGCGGTGCGTCTGCTGCTGACCCCGGCCGTGCTCGTCGTCGCGGTGTTCGCGGCCGCGCTGTCCGCGCTGCTGCGCTACAGCGTGCTCGAGTTCGTGCCGGGGTCGCTGCAGAGCGGAGGTCTGACCGTCGCGAACTTCACCGGCATCATGAGCCGGCAGTACCTGGGCGCGGTGTGGGACACCCTGGTCCTGAGCGCGGCCACCACCGTCCTGACCCTGGTCGCGTCCTACCCGGTGGCCTACGCGCTGGCGCGCACGCATTCGGCCCGCGCGCGCTCGGCCCTGCTCGTGCTGGTCCTGGCCCCGTTCTTCACCGGGGCGATCGTGCGGACCTACGCGTGGGTGCTGGTGCTCGGCAACACGGTGGTCACCTGGCCGGTGCCCATGCTGTTCACCCCGCGGGGGGTGCTGGTGGGGCTCGTGCACTTCTCGATGCCGACCATGATCCTGCTGCTGGCCGCCGCGATCAGCCACATCGACCCGGTCTACGAGCGCGCGGCGGCCAGCCTGGGCGCGAGCCCGGCCCGCGTCTTCCGGCGCGTGACCCTGCCGCTGTCGCTGCCGGGCATCGTCTCCGGCTCGGTGATCGTCTTCGCCTGGACGCTCAGCGCCTTCGCCACCCCGGAGCTGCTCGGGGGCGGGCGGGTCAAGATGATCGCCAACGTGGTCCGCGACCTCGCGCTCGACTCGTTCAACTGGCCGGGCGGCGCCGCCTTCGCGCTGGTGGCGCTCGTGATCACGCTGGCCCTGCTCGCGGGCGCCGGGAAGCTCACCGCGGTCGCCGGCCGGGGCGCCTGATGTTCCGCGCGGCCGTGCTCCTCCTCCTCGCGTTCATGACGCTGCCGACCGTCGTGGTGGTCGCGGTCTCCTTCAACCCCACCGCGATCCTGTCGTTCCCGCCGAGCGGGCTGTCGCTGCGCTGGTACGTCAACGTGGTGACCTATCCCCAGTTCCAGCGCGCGATGTGGAACAGCCTGCTGGTGACCGCGGGCGCGGTGGCGCTGGCCATGCCCATCGGCACCGCGGCGGCGCTGGCGCTCGCGCGCGGCGGGGTGCGCGGTACCTCGATCTGGGCGACGCTTCTCCTCTCCCCGCTGGTGGTGCCCGGGGTCGCGGCGGGCCTGGGCTTTCTCATCCTGGGCGCGGCGCTCGGCCTGCTGCGCAGCCGCAGCGTGCTGATCGCGGCGCACGTGGCGCTCGTGCTGCCGTTCGTGGTGCGCTCGGTGTGGGTGAGCGTGCAGAACCTCGATCCGACTCTCGAGCGCGCGGCGGCCAGCCTCGGCGCCACCCCCTGGCGGACCTTCCGGCGCGTGACGCTGCCGCTGCTCCGGCCCGGCCTGCTCGCGGCGGGGCTCTTCGCGGTGATCGTGTCGCTGAACGAGTTCGTGGTCTCGCTCTTCATCTCGACGCGGCTGACCGAGATCCTGCCGGTGGCCATGTTCAGCTACGTGGTCAACTACACCGACCCGACCATCGCGGCGCTCTCCACGCTGTTCATCGTGGGCACCTTCGTGGTGGTCTGGCTCGCCGACCGGTTCCTCGATCTGGGCGGCGTGTTCCTGCACCATCGGTGACCCGGATGGCCCGCCCGGTGGTCGAGCTGGTCGGCTGCACCCGCGATTACGGGGGCGTCCACGCGGTGGCGGGGCTCGACCTGGTCGTGCACGAGGGCGAGCTGCTCTCGCTGCTCGGCCCGTCGGGCTGCGGGAAGACCACCACCCTCAACCTGATCGCGGGGTTCGTCCCGCCGACCGCCGGGCGCGTCCGGATCGACGGCCAGGACGTGACCGACCATCCGGCCCACCAGCGCAAGCTCGGCGTCGTGTTCCAGTCCTACGCGCTCTTCCCGCACCTCTCGGTGTTCGAGAACGTGGCCTTCGGGCTGCGAGAGCGCCGCACCCCGCGCGCGGAGATCGAGCGGCGCGTGCGGGCCTCGCTCGGGCTGGTGCGCCTGGACACGCGGGCGGAGGCCCGCCCCGCGCAGCTCTCGGGGGGCATGCAGCAGCGGGTGGCCCTGGCCCGGGCGCTGGTGTACGAGCCGCGCGTGCTGCTGCTCGACGAGCCGCTCGCCGCGCTCGACAAGAAGCTGCGCGAGGAGATGCGGAGCGAGCTGCGCGAGATCCAGCGCTCGGTCGGCATCACCACCATCTTCGTCACCCACGATCAGTCGGAGGCGCTCGGGCTCTCCGACCGGATCGCGGTGATGTACGGGGGGCGCATCGAGCAGCTCGGCGCCCCGCGCGAGATCTACGAGCGGCCCGCGACCCGCTTCGTGGCCGAGTTCATCGGCGCCTCCAGCGTGCTGCGGGGGCGCGCGACCGCGGGAGACCGGGTGACCCTCGCGGGCGGCGAGCCGGTGCGGGTGCTCGGCCTGTCGGGCCTGTCCGCGGGCGAGGCGGTGGAGCTGGCGATCCGGCCTGAGCGCATCCGGCTGGCGGGCGGGGACGGGGAGAACGTGATGGACGGGCGCGTGACCGGCGTGGTGTACCAGGGCGTGCAGACCGACCTCACCGTCGAGATCGGCGGCGGCCAGCGTTTGCTCGTGTTCGTGGCCGAGCCCGCTCCCACCGCGCTCGCGCCGGGGCAGGCGGTGCGCCTGCACCTGCCGCCGGACGCGTTCATGCGTCTGCAGGGCGCGGGCGGGGAGGCGGGCCGGTGACCGGGCTCGAGCAGCTCGTGGCGGGACTCGAGGCGGCCCAGGTCTCGATCGTGGCGTCGGTGCCGGACACGTGGATCGGCCGGCTGATGGCGGGCGTGCGCCGCTCGCCGCGGCTCCGCGCGGTGGACGTGGCCCGCGAGGAGGAAGCGGTCGCGGTGGCCTGCGGCGCCAACCTGGCGGGCGGGCGCGGCGCGGTGCTGATCCAGAACGCGGGGCTGCTCAACTGCGGCGGCATCCTGGCCGGGCTGGTCGAGCTCTACCGTCTGCCGTGCTTCTTCATCGTCTCGCTGCGCGGCGACCATCGCGATCCGGTCTACTACCACGCGCCCAAGGGCCGCGTGACCGAGGAGACGCTGCGGGCCTGGCGGCTGCCCCACGCGCGCGCGGACCGACGGGGCGACCTGGCCGCCCAGGTCAGGCAGGGCGTCGAGTTCTGCGAGGAGTCGCGCGGGCCCTTCGTGCTGCTGATCAGCGGGGAGGATCTCGCGTGACCGCGCGCAAGCCGCTGCTGGGCGCGCTGGTGGCGATGCTGACCTCGCGCGACGTGCTCGTCTCGTGCCTGGGCGCCAACGCCCGCTACCTGCCGCACATGACGGTGCCCTGTCCGGTCTTCGCGCTGTGCGACTCGATGAGCGCGGCGATCCCGCTGGCCCTCGGCGTGGCGCTCCAGCGCCCCGACCGCCACGTGGTCGCGCTCGAGGGCGACGGCTCGCTCCTGATGAGCCCCAACGTGCTCGCCACCGTGGCCGCGGCGGCGCCGCCGAACCTCACGATGCTGCTCTGGGTGAACGGGCGCTACGAGTCCTCCGGCGGGCAGGCGCTGCCCGCGGTGACGGTGGACTGGGCCGCGCTGGCGCGCGCCGCCGGCATCGGCCACGTGGCCTCGGCCGAGGACGCGGCGGGGCTCCGCGAGGCCTTCACGGGCGCGCGCGCGGCGGGGGCGCCGGCGCTCGTCGTGGTCGAGGTCGCGTTCGATCCCGCCGAGGCGATCCCGCCCTACTCCGAGCGGCCCGACGAGATCCGCGCGCGCTTCCGGCTCTAGCGCCGCAAGCGCGCGGCGCGTCCGCGCCGGCCGCTACCGGACGAGGATGCCGCCGAAGGATCCGTAGCCGTCGGTCCCGTAGCCCGACGAGAAGCCGGAGGGGCCGGTCGGGCAGGACCCGACGATCTTCCAGATGCCGGGCGAGGTCATGACCCGCAGCTCGCCCGCGATGCACATGGTCGGCGCGGGCCGGCCGCCGCCGCTCGAATCCGCGCGCACCGGCGCCGGGGTCGGGACGGGCTTGAGCTGCATGAGGCCGGCCTCGGCGGCGATGAGCCGCTGGACGGCCTCCCAGTGGCGGGCGGCGCGGAGCTGGTCGGCGCTGAGCGCGGGGTTGCCGATTCCGACCGGCCCGATCCACTCGGCCGCGTCGCGGTGCGCCGGGGGCACGTCGATCTTGTACTGGGTGACCCGGCTCACGCCCTTGTCGTCGGTGTACCGCCACTGCGCGTCCGCCTGGCCGGCCAGAAGCAGCAGGCCGGCGCCGAGCCAAACCGCCATCGCGAATCGTGTCATGGATATCTCCTGTTCGGGTCGCGTGGACCACACGCGCGACCGACAACGCAAGAGCCAAGCCACGCGGCCGGCCGCAGCGAATCGCGAGGTTAGGGGCGGTCCGCAATGATTGCGCCGGGACGTCTTCCCCCATGCCCGGAAGAGAATTGTCCAGGTTGGGCCCCCCGGCGCTTGGCCGAGGGCGGCGCTCAGCCGATCAGGGCCCGCAGGCGCTCGAGCGCGTCGGGACCCGCGAACTGGAGCGTCCGCAGCCCGACCCGCGCGGCGCCCTCGACGTTGTCCGCGCGGTCGTCGACGAAGAGGGCGCTGGCCGCGGGCAGGGCGAGCCGCTCCAGGCACAGCTCGTAGATGCGCGGATCCGGCTTGGAGAGGCCGACCTCGCAGGAGATGACCACCGCGTCGAAGCGCGCCTCGAGCGGCCAGCGCGCCCGCACCCGCGCCATCACCTCCGGGCCGCTGTTCGAGAGGAAGGCGGTGCGGCCCCCGGCCCGGCGGAACTCCGCGGCGCGCGTCCAGACCGCGTCGTGGTAGACGCACCAGGAGGCGACGTCGGTCTCGATCAGCCACGCGAGATCGGAGGCGTCCAGCGCGCGGGCGGCCGCGCGGGCGGCGTCCGCCACGCGGCCCCAGTATGCCGCGGCGGGAAGATCGGCATCGTAGGCGTGCCGGCGCTGCCAGTAGGCCGCCCGGAAGGCGGCGGGATCGGCGCCGAGCCGCCGCGCCGCGCCGTCCCATCCACGCCTGATCCTGGGCGTGGGTCAGCACGTTGCCGTAGTCGAGGATGAGGCCGGCGGGACGGGCCATGCGCTCGATGCTACGCGCCCCGGGCGCCCCGACAAAGCGGAGCCGGCGTGTTACGATGCGGCGATTCATCACGAGCGGAGAGGGAGGCGCGCCGTGCCGACGCCGGACGAGACGCTGGTGACCCGCGAGGGGCCGGTGATGACCCTGACCTTCAATCGGCCCGAGGCGCGCAACGCCATGACCTGGGGCATGTACGATCGCCTCTACCAGGTGTGCGAGGAGGTCGACGCGGACGACTCGGTGCGGGTGCTGGTCCTCCGCGGCGCGGGCGGCAAGGCCTTCGTGGCGGGCACGGACATCAGCCAGTTCAAGGTCTTCGACCGGGCCGAGGACGGCATCGCCTACGAGCGCGACGGGGACAAGCGCATGGCCCGTCTCGAGTCGGTGGGCAAGCCGGTCATCGCCCAGGTCGAGGGCTTCGCGGTGGGGGGCGGCTTTCGCATCGCGACCGCGTGCGACCTGCGCATCGCCACCCCGGACGCGCGCTTCGGGGCGCCGATCGCCCGCACCCTCGGCAACTGCCTGTCGATGGCCGCCTACGCGAGCCTCGTGGACGTGTTCGGCCCCTCGCGAGTGAAGGAGGTGATCTTCACCGCGCGGCTGCTCACCGCCGAGGAGGCGCACGCCGCCGGGTACGTGCACGAGATCGTGCCCGCCGCGCAGATCGAGGCCCGCGTGACCGCGCTCGCCCACCAGATCGCCGAGCACGCCCCGATCACGCTCCAAGTCACCAAGGAGTCGATCCGCCGTCTCGCCGCGAGCCGGGTCCTCCCCGACGACGAGGACCTGATCGCGACCACCTACATGAGCGCGGACTTCCACGAGGGCGTGCGCGCCTTCCTCGACAAGCGAAAGCCC
>DATFGS010000120.1:0-1751 GCA_035249225.1 Candidatus Methylomirabilota bacterium
CCTGGTGCCGGTGGCGAACGAGGAGGCCGCTCTCGCCATGCTCGTGCGTGACGGGTCCGACACGATCCTGGCCGGCGAGCGGGGGGGAGAGGCGATCGCCGGCTTCGACCTCGGCAACTCGCCCGCCGAGTTCACCGCGGAGCGCGTGGGCGGCCGCACCGTCGTGCTCACCACCACCAACGGCACCGCCGCGATGCTCACCGCGGACCAGGCGGCCGCGGCCGGGCTGGCCGCGCTCACCAACGTGACCGCGGCCGCGCGCTGGGCGCTCGAGCAGGCGCGCGACGTGACCATCCTGTGCGCGGGAGACAACCGGGCGTTCTCGCTGGAGGACGCGGTGTGCGCGGGGCTGCTGGTGGCCCGCCTGTCCGACGCCTCGCCCGCGGCGGTGCTCTCCGAGGGCGCGCGGGCCGCGCTGGGGCTCGGGCGGCATTACGAAGCCCGGCTCGACCGCCTCGCGGACGACTCGGGCTGGGGCCGCAAGCTCCAGAAGCAGGGCCGCGCCGCCGACCTGGCGTGGTGCCTGCGGGCGGACGTGAGCCGGATGGTGCCCGTCTTCGTGGCGGACGGCTTCGTTCCCCGGCCGTCGGCCTCGACGGTGACGGTGGGCTCGGAGTCGCGCGCGTGAATCTCCCGATCGCCCTGACCCTGTTCCGCATCGTGCTGGTGCCGCCCATCATGGTCTTCCTGATCTCGTCGTCACGGGTCAGCGTGCTGATCGCCGCCGTCATCTTCGTGACCGCGTCGCTCACCGACTGGCTCGACGGGCGCATGGCCCGGCGCTGGAACCAGGTCACCAAGCTCGGCACGCTGCTGGATCCGGTGGCCGACAAGCTGTTGGTGGCGGCGGCGCTGATCTCACTCGTGCACATCGACATGATCTCCGCCTGGATGGCGGTGGTGATCATCGGCCGCGAGCTGGCGGTGACCGGCCTGCGGGGCGTCGCGCTCTCCATGGGCGCGGTGGTCCCCGCGTCCTCCCTGGGGAAGGCCAAGACGGTGTCGCAGTACGTGGCCCTCACCCTGCTGATCCTCGAGAAGGGCGTCTCCCCGGACCTGGCGCTCTTCCACCTCGCCGCGCGCACCGCCCTCTGGATCGCGCTGGCCCTCACCGTGATCTCGGGCGCCGACTACTTCTACCGCTTCTTCCTGCACACCAACCCGAAGGACCTCGTGCGGGACCGCGAGCGATGGCCCTGAGCATTCTCGGGCTCCTCGCCGCCTACCTGATCGGCGCGATCCCGATCGGGTTCCTGGTGGCCCGCGCCGCCGGCGGCACCGACATCCGCCGGGCGGGCAGCGGCAACATCGGCGCGACCAATGTCCTGCGCACGCTCGGCACCGGGCCTGCGGTGCTCACGCTGGTGGGCGACGTCGTGAAGGGCTACCTGGCGGTGCGGGCCGCCCGCTCCATCGGGCCGGAAGTGTGGGCGGCGGCGGCCGGGACGGTGGCCGCGATCGCCGGCAACTGCTGGCCGGTTTTCCTGAGGTTCCGGGGCGGCAAGGGCATGGCCACCGGGCTCGGCGCCTTCCTCTCGCTCGTCCCGTGGGCGGTGGGCCCGGCCGCGGTGCTCTGGATCGCGGTGACCGCGGTCTCCCGCTACGTGTCCATGGCCTCGGTGGTGGCGTGCCTCAGCCTGCCGGTGGGCGCGCTCCTGCTGGGATATCCGCGCCACTCGGTCGCCGCGGCCGCGGTGGCCGCGCTGATCATCGTGTGGCGCCACCGGGAGAACATCGCCCGCCTGGTCAGC
>DATFGS010000121.1:0-12221 GCA_035249225.1 Candidatus Methylomirabilota bacterium
CTTCGGGCCGGCCCGCTTCCTGCGGCCCGAGCTGCGCGAGCTGATGCCGCGGCTGCTGCGGCCGGCGGACCGTCTCTGCTACGCGGAGATCTTCTACGCGGGCGGCACCGTGGCCCGGGACATCTCGAGCCGCATGCTCGCTGACGACCTGCCGGCCGCCCTCGGCTGCGGGTATGCGCCGAGCCACCGGACGGTCATCGACTGGATCCGGGCCGAGGTGCGGCCGGGCGACACCGTGCTGATCATGGGCGCCCGGGACCCGGAACTCCCCGCTCTCGCCCGGGCCGTGGTCGCGGCCCTCTAGCCACCCGCGGTCGCCGCCGATCGCTCGCCCGACCGCATCCCTTAGCCTACCCTAATCATCTGAAGTAGGGAAACCGAACCCATCCGCGCCCGCGGGGCGCGACAACGAAAAGGAGCGACGCCATGTTGACCGTCGGAGACCGTCTGCCCGCATTCGACCTGCAGGCCACCGTCAGCCTCGACCCGGGCAAGGAGTTCACCCGGATCGGCGACCAGAGCTACCCGAGAAGGTGGCTCGTGCTGTTTTCCTGGCCCATGGACTTCACCTTCGTCTGTCCCACCGAGATCGCCGAGTTCGGCAAGCGGACCGCGGATTTCCGCGCGCGCGACGCGCAGGTGCTCGGCATGAGCACCGACACCCACTTCGTCCATCTCGCGTGGCGGCGCGATCACCCGGACCTCAAGGACCTGCCTTTCCCGATGCTCGCCGACATCAAGCGCGAGCTCTCGACCGCGCTCGGCATCCTGCACCGGGGCGAGGGCGTGCCGCTGCGCGCCACCTTCATCGTGGATCCGGAGGGCGTCATCCGCTGGGCGAGCGTGAACGACCTCTCGGTCGGCCGCAACGTCGACGAGGTGGTGCGGGTGCTCGACGCGCTGCAGACCGGCGAGCTCTGCCCGTGCAACTGGCGCGCGGGCAACGCCACGCTGCAGGCGGCGTGACGTGGACGCGCTCGAGCGGCCCCGGCCGCTCAGCGCAGCGGGTGCGACGGAGTCACGTCCTGCACGAGGCGCAGGGCGCGCTCCGCTTCCTCGATGGCCCGGCGGGCCTGAGTGAGCGCGAGCAGCGGGAAGTAGTTCCGGTAGAGCGTGTAGCGCAGGTAGAAGACGTTGGGGAACCCGGTGCCGGTCGCGAGGTGCTCGTCCCAGGTCCCGTCGGGCTTCTGGGTGTCCACCAGATGGCGGACGCCGCGGGCAAGTGCCTCGGTGTCGCCCTGGCCGGCCGCGATCAGGCCGAGGAGCGCCCACGCGGTCTGCGACGGAGTGCTCGGCGCGGGCACGAAGCGCCCCTCGTTGTAGCTCGCGCAGCTCTCGCCCCAGCCGCCGTCCTCGTTCTGCACCGAGGCGATCCACTTGCCGGCCTTCCAGACCGCCTTGGAGGCCCCGGGATCCTGGGCGGCCCGAAGCCCGCGCAGGGCGAGGAAGGTCCCGTAGAGGTAGTTCACGCCCCAGCGGCCGTACCAGCTCCCGTCGCGCTCCTGCGTCTCGAGCAGGAAGCCCACGCCCTTCTCGATCGCGGGATCCGACAGCTTGAAGCCGCGGCGGCACAGCGCCTCGAGCACGCGGCCGGTGATGTCCGGGCACGACGGGTCGAGCATCGCGTTGTGATCCGCGAACGGGACGCGGTTGAGGAAGGCCCAGTTGTTGTCGGCGTCGAAGGCGGCCCAGCCTCCGTCGCTCGACTGCATGCCCACGAGCCACGCCACCGCCCGCCGCTCGCACCGCTCCTGGGCGGCCGGGTCGGACGCCTGGGCGTGCTGCATGGCCAGCAGCACCATCGCGGTATCGTCGATGTCGGGATAGTGCTCGTTGGCGAACTCGAACGCCCATCCCGACGGCTCGAGATCGGGGCGCTTCACCGACCAGTCGCCGCGCCGCCGGATCTCCTTGGCGATGAACCAGTCGGCCCCCCGCCGCATCGCGGCGGGCGCCACCGCGCCCATCTCGCCGAGGGCGAACATCGCGATGGAGGTGTCCCAGACCGGCGAGACGCAGGGCTGGAAGTAGAACGCCTCCGGCGTCTCGGTCAGCAGCCCCTCGTACTGGCGAATGGCCTCGATGAGGTCGGGATGGTCGCGCGGGTAGCCGAGGGCATCGAGCGCCATGATCAGGTACATCATCGACGGATAGATCGCGCCGAGCCCGTCGCTGTTCCGGGTGTGGTCCAGGACCCACTTCTCGGCCTCGCGGATGGCGGGCCGCCGGATCATCTCCGGCCCGCGGGTCGCCCACATCTTGAGCGCGATGTCGAGCTGCCGGAAGAGCGCGGAGAGCCGGTCGCGCTTCGGCAGCTTGAAGCTCTTGCCCGGCACCTCCAGCTCGTCCAGGGTGAAGCCGGCGGGTACCGGGCGCGTGTCCGTCTTCGCCTGGATGATGGTGAGCGGCATCACGATCGCGCGCGTCCAGGACGACATCTCGTAGATGAGCCCGCCCGGCACGAGCGCCAGCTCCACCGGGATCGTGGGCACGTGGCGCTTCGGGTAGAGGCCGAAGAGGCTCAGGTTGATGCGGACGTAGCTGTTGGCTTCCTGGATGCCGCCCAGATTGAGGATCGAGTCGCGCGCCCTCTGCAGGGGCTCGCTGTGGGCGCCCTGCCCCGCGAGCTTGAGCGCGATGTACGCCTTGATGGTGGCGTTGACGTCGGCGGGACCATCGGGGTAGATGCTGAAGCCGCCGTCCGACTTCTGATTGGCCAGGATCGCCTTGCGCGCCCGCTGGATGCGATCCCACGTGGGCGGCTTCCACTCGCCGTCCCGCGGCGGGTGCAGCCAGAGCTGCAGCAGCACGTAGTCGGACTCGAGGGTGGAATCGGCGAGCAGATCGCCCACCCAGTAGCCTTCGGGCTTCTGCATCGCCAGCAGCGTGGGCGCGGTGCGCGCGCAGGCGGCCCCGGCGGCCTCCGCGAGGGCGGCGCGGCTCTCCGCGTGCGCCTCCGCCTGGTAGGTCGCCCGGGCCGGGAGTGGTTCGAACCACGACGAGGGCATGAGAGCCAGTCTACACGATCAGGGCCCGTCCTCCATGCGACTGAGCGGCGAGGTGATGGTCAGCCCGCCGTCGATCACGATGCACTGCCCGGTGAGGAACGACGCGGCGTCCGACACCAGGTAGGCCACCAGGGCCGCCACGTCCTCGGGCGTTCCGTGCCGGCGCACCGGCGTGGCCGCGAGGAGGCGCGCGGTCGCCCGCTCGTAGTCGAGGCCGAGCCCCTCGGTGACGTAGTAGGTGGACGACTCGGTCTTTACGAACCCCGGCGTCACCGCATTCACCGTGACGCCGAGAGGCCCCAGCTCGAGCGCGAGCCCGCGCACCAGGCTCTCCGCCGCGGCCTTGGCCGCGCCCAGCACGCTGTGGCCCGCCATGGCCTGGAAGCTGTCGATCCCGGAGACCAGCACGATGCGCCCGGGCCGTCCCGTCATGAGCGGGACCGCGGCCTGGGTCATCGCCACGAAGGCATCGACCGAGATCGCGAACGTGCGGCGGACGTTGTGCGGCTTCTGCTCCAGCACCGGACGGAACGCGGTGGCCGCCGCGTTCGCCACCAGCACGTCCACGCGGCCGAGCGCGGCGCCGATCCGTTCGAAGACCGGCGCGACCTGATCCGGCTCGGCCAGCTCGAGCCGCTCCGCGACCGCGCGCACGCCCAGCGTCTCGAGCTCGGCGACCGCGCGCGCCGCGGAGGGAGCGTCCTTGCGGTACGTGATCGCGCAGTGCGCGCCCTCGCGCGCCAGCCGCAGCGCGATCCCGCGGCCGATCCCGCGCGAGCCGCCGGTGACCACGGCCACCCGCCCCTCGAGCGGCCGACTCACGCGCGGGCGCCGAGCCGGCCCAGGAGCGCCTCGGCCTCGTCCACGATCGACGCCATCACGTCGGCGACCGGGCGCACGTCGTGGATGAGCCCCGCCGACTGGCCGGCCGCCGCGCTGCCGTGCTCGACGTCGCCCTCCTCGCGCGCGCGGATCGCCGCCGGCTTGCCGACGCGCTCGTACTGCACCGGGAAGGACTGGATCTCGGCCTGGCGGCTCTCCCACTCGCGGGTGAAGGCGTTCCGGATCTGGCGGTTGGGCTTGCCCGACACCGCGCGGGTGACGACGGTCCCTTCCTCGTCGATCGCCGCGATCTTGTGCTTGTAGTTGTCGTGCCCGAAGGCTTCCCGGGTGGCGATGAAGCGCGTGCCCATCCAGACTCCCGCCGCGCCCAGCGCGAGCGCGGCCACCAGCCCGCGCCCATCGGCCAGTCCGCCCGCCGCGACCACCAGGCGCGGGGCCACCGCGTCCACCACCGCGGGCGTGAGCACCACGCCGCCCACCCGCCCGGTGTGACCGCCGCCCTCGTGGCCCTGCGCGATGATCACGTCGACGCCGTTGGCCGCATGATCGCGCGCCTGCTTCACGTTGCCGCAGAGGGCCATCACGGTGATGCCGAGCCGGTGCGCCTCCGCGGTCACCGGCCCCGGATTCCCGAGGCCCGCGATCAGCACCGGCACCCGCTCCTCCAGCGTCACGTCGATCCACCCCTTCACCGCGTCGGTGAAGCGCTCGGTTTCCTGCCCGCTGGCGCGCACGCTCGCAAAGAGGATGTCTACCCCGAAGGGCCTGTCGGTGAGCGCGCGGACGCGGTGGATCTCTTCCCGCAGATCGGCCGGGGTGCCGTGCGCGGCCGCGATGACGCCGAGCCCTCCCGCCGCGGAGACCGCGGCCGCGAGCTGCGCGCGGGCCACGAAAGCCATGCCGGCCTGGCAGATCGGGTAGCGGACGCCCAGGAGATCGCAGAGCGGCGTGTGCAGCGCGCTACGCGTCGCGGTGGTCATGACCGCTCACCTCGGGGAAAGGGTTGGTGCCGGAGGCGGGACTCGAACCCGCAGGCCCTTGCGAGCACCGCATTTTGAGTGCGGCGCGTTTGCCAATTTCGCCACTCCGGCCGTGCCTATGATACGACAACCCGCCCTTGTATACTGTGGGGCGCTGCCGGACCCGTGGTGAAACCGCATTCCCAATCCAATGGAGGTCCCCCATGGCCGATAGGGCAGGCGCGGTGACGTTCAAGGGCAATCCGATCACGCTCGGTGGTCCCGAGATCAAGGCGGGCGGCGACGCGCCCGATTTCACCGCGGTCGACAACGGGCTGCAGCCGGTGAAGCTGAGCCAGGCCAAGGGCAAGGTCATCGTGCTGAGCGCGGTACCCTCGCTCGACACGCCGGTGTGCGACACCGAGACGCGCCGCTTCAACCAGGAGGCGGGCAAGCTCGGCCCCAACGTGGAAGTGTGGACGGTGAGCATGGACCTGCCCTTCGCCCAGAAGCGCTGGTGCGGCGCGGCGGGCGTCACCGCGGTGAAGACCCTCTCCGACTTCCGCGAGCGGTCGTTCGCCCAGAACTATGGGGTGCTCGTGAAGGAAGGCCCGCTCGCCGGCCTCACCGCGCGCGCCGTCTTCGTGGTGGGCAAGGACGGCAAGGTCAAGCACGCGGAGTACGTCAAGGAGATCACCACCGAGCCGAACTACGACGCGGCGCTGAATGCCGCGCGCCAGGCCGCCGGCGGCTGAGGCAGGCGCAAGTATTCGCCAACCTTGACAAAAGAACGCTCGCTCAGTAAGCTGGGCGGCGCGGTGGGGCTGTAGCTCAGTTGGGAGAGCACAAGGCTGGCAGTCTTGGGGTCAGGGGTTCGAGCCCCCTCAGCTCCACCAATTTTTTGGAAATGAAGAGCGCGGCGGGCGGTGCCACTCTGGTACCGCCTGCCGCGTTTCTGGTTCGCCCGGCTCCGGTATGCGGGCGACAGGATGACACGCTCGTGTCGACCCGTTGACAGAAGTGGCACCCAGCACAGCTGGCTCTCGCCTCGTAACATACCGATAGTCCTTCACATCCTCGCATTCCTGGTGGCTGGCACCCGAGTTGCGTCGACTACGAGGCCGCTACGCTCCCATCTAGCTGGACGTCGTCTGCCCGGCACCACTCGGAAACAATTTCCCGGAGAACGAGGCGGAGGCGACGACCCGAAGCCCTTTACTGAGGAGGACCCGAATGATTGACCAGATCATTGCCAGACTCCCGGAGGCGTGGCGTCACGTCGCCGAGCTGGCCGCGGCGCCGATCGCCTGGGTGCCACGGCTCCAGCAGGTACTGCTCGACTTCTTCCTGGACTCGTCGTCCGGCTGGGCCACCGCGGCCAAGTGCATCGGGCTCCTGTTCCCCGCGCTCCTCGCGGTCGCCGCGGCCTGGTGCACCGGCCTCGCCTTCTACACGCTGCCGTTCCGATCGCGACGGGGCGAATTCGTCTCGACGCTTCTGTTGACGTGGTGGGATGCCGCCCGTGCGGTGTGGATGTACTGGGTCGGGACCATCCGGCTGGGGGCGGTGGTGGTCGGTTGGCTGGTCACGCTGGCCAACCTCATGGTGAAGCTCCTCTTCGAGGCGGTCCGCCAGCTGGTCACGCTGCCGATGACGATGACCGGGCGGATGACCGACCAGTACTTCCGGCCCGGCGTGCCGTGGCTCGCCTTCATGATCCTGATCTTCTGGTGCGCGCTCGAGGCCACGATCTTCAGCTACACCCTGATGCCGACCCTGTCGCAGGTCCTCGCCGACCTCTCGGGCGAGACGCAGATTCCGCGCGCGACGGGCGCGCTGCTCTGGTTCTTCCTGTTCCTGCTGATCATGGGCAGCTTCGCGTGCATCCAGGCCCTCGTCGACACCATCCGGAAGCGGGACTACAAGTTCATCGTCCAGATCGTGCTGGTCGAGCTGTTCGTCATGTTCTTCGAAGTGATGTTCCTCTACCGCGAGATGGTCGACGCGATCACGCCCTGGATCGCCCAGCAGACGGGCGAGCAGTTTCGGCCCGGGCTCTGGTTCACGATGGCGGTGGCGGCCTTCGGCTGGGCCGGCATTCGCGGCATGACGTGGTTCCTGTTCGGCCAGTACGGGACGCCCCCGCTGCTCGCCGTCATCTCGCGGCAGCCGATGGCCATGCCCGAGGAGCGGCCGGCCCCGACGACCAACGAGCCCGCCTGGTGGCGGCAGCCGCTGGCGGACTTCAAGCGCGAGGCCGGCTGGCTCCACGAGAAGAGCGACCAGCTCCTCGAGTACCTCGCCCTGCCCGTCATGCACCTTCTCGCGTCCGCGCTGAACTTCGGCATGGTCCTGGTCACGGCCCGGCCGGTCTTCAACCTGCCGTTCAAGAGCCTCAAGGAAGTGACGGACACCCGGGACGTCCTCGCCGGCCTGATGCACCTGCAGGCGCGCGGACAGGGCAACCTATGAGGGCCCGCGCCTCCGCGCTCGCCCTGCTGGCCGGCGTCCTGCTCGCGACGACGGCGGCGGCCCAGCCGACGACCGACAACAAGCTGCGGGAGAGCCTGTTCGTCGGCGTCGATACCAGCGGGTCCTTCGTCCAGTCGGGCGAGTACGACAACGCCATGCGGTTTCTGGCGTACTACCTCTATGGCCACCTCAACGGCCTCGGGGGCCTCAACCAGCCTCGCGAGCTGTTCGTCGCGGCCATCGGGGGCAAGGAGACGAACGAGCCCAAGGCGTTCCACCCGATTCACGACTTCGCGGGCAAGGACATCTCGCAGATCGAGGCGGACCTCAAGCGCTGGTACGCCCCCACCGACACGCTCACCGACTTCAACGCCTTCTTCACCCAGGTGGCTCGGATCGCCAAGGAGCGCAACCTCGTCCTGAGCCCGATCACGGTGCTCCTGGTGACCGACGGCATTCCCGACGTGCCGATGCCGGGCGTGAAGCCGGGCTCCCCGGCCCTGTACAAGACGATCAATTTCAGCCCGCTCGAGTACCTGTCGCGAAACCTCACCGTGCGGGTGGTCTATTCGAGCCCCAAGGTGGGCGACCACTGGCGAAAGGAGATCCCGCGGCAACGGGTCAGACTCTGGACGACCGAAGCCGAGGTGATGCGGGGCTGGCACGCCCAGCTCGTGGCCGGGGCCAGTCCGGGCGACCAGGCGCGACTGTGGAAGTGGGTTCGTGACAACGTCGATTTTCGGGTCCGGTCGCGCCCGCTCTGAGCACGCGCTGACGCCGCCTCGCTCCGTCGGCGCCTGAAGGCCCGGGCGCCGGCGGACGCGAGCCGCGCCCCGCTCAGGGCGCCAGTGCCTACGGACTTGCTGTTTCCGCCGCTCACGCGGTGGGCCCGCTGCCTAACCCGCCCTCGTCCGCTGCGGTAGCCCCGCTCGACTATCTGGTCGCGCCGGCGCCACCCGGCGCACGATCGGAGCTGTGCTAGCGTAGCGGCGATGGCGCCCGACAGTCCCGCCGTCCGGTCCCTGAAGGTCCGGCTCCTCCTGCCCCTGACCCTCGTGCTCGCGATCGTCGTCATCGGCACGCTCGGCTATCGCTGGCTGTGGCGCGACGTGGACGGAACCTGGATGGACGCCCTCTTCATGACCGTGACCACGATCACCACGATCGGCTACGGCGAGATCAAGCCCCTCACGACCGCGGGGCGCCTGTTCACGATCTTTCTCGCGTTCACCGGCATCGGCAGCTTGTTCTACACGCTGGGCGTGGTCATGGAGTACCTGGTCAGCGTCCGCCTGGCGGACCCCATGGGGAGGCGCAGAATGGAGCGACGTATCGGAGAGCTCTCCGGGCATGTGATCGTGGCGGGGCTGGGTCGCGTGGGCCGGCAGGCGGCTCTCGAGCTCCACCAGGCCGAGACCCCCTTCGTGGTCGTGGACCCGAGCGAGCCGGCGATCGCCCACGCGGCCGAGCGCGGCTATCTCGCGCTCCTGGGGGACGCCACCGAGGACCCGGTGCTCGAGCGGGCGGGTATCGCGCGAGCGCGCGGGCTGATCGTCACCACGAGCAACGACGCCACCAATCTGTACGTGGTCCTGTCCGCCCGGGTACTGGCGCCCGAGCTCTACATCGTCTCGCGCGCCGCCGACGAGGCCGGCGTCGTCAAGCTCGGCCGCGCCGGCGCCAACCGGGCGGTCAGTCCGTACGCGATCGGCGGCCACCGGCTGGCTCATCTGATGCTGAGCCCGGCGGTGGTGGACTTCTTCGAGACCGCGCTGCGGCGAGGCAACGATGCGCTCAACATCGAGGATCTCGCGATGCCGGCCGACAGCCCCGGCGTGGGCCAGACCCTGGACACCCTCGACATCCGGCGGGCGACCGGCGTGACCGTGCTCGCGATCCTCCGGGACGGCAATCCGCTCGTGAGTCCGCCCGGTGACCTGGCCCTCGCCGCGGGAGATCACCTGCTCGCGCTGGGCACCGGAGATCAGCTGCGGCGGCTGGAGAAGCTGATCACCGCCGGGACCGGGTCGTGACGGTCAGCCCTCCATGAAGCCGGCGAGCTCGGCGGACGAGACCCCGCGGTCCACGTAGCCGAAGGTGCCGCCCGCCTTCACCTCCCGGGCCGCGTCGATCAGGCCGCTCATCGCGGAGCGGTAGAGCGAGGTCGCGAGGCTGATCCGCTTCACGCCCGCCGCGGTCAGCTCGGCCGCCGTGAACGACTTGCCCTTGATGCCCACCATGAAGTTGACCGGCTTCTTCACCGCCGCGCACACCGCGCGCACCGCGGCGAGGTCGGGCAGGCCCGGCGCCATCAGCACGTCGGCGCCCGCCTTCTCGAAGGCCTGGAGGCGCCGGATCACGTCGTCCAGGTCCGGATTGCCGCGCAGGAAGCTCTCGGTGCGCGCGGTGAGCGTGAACGGGAAGCCCACCGCGCGCGCGGCGGCCACCGCCGCGGCCACCCGCTCGGTGGCGACACCGATGTCGAAGAGCGGCTTGTCCTTGTTGCCGGTGGCGTCCTCGATGGAGCCGCCCACCAGGCCGACCGAGGCGGCGAGCCGGATGGTCTCGGCGGCCGCCGCCGGCGCGTCCGCGAAGCACTTCTCGAGATCGGCGCTGACCGGCAGATCGGTCGCGTCCACGATCGCGCGGCAATGCGCGAGGGCTTCCTCGCGCGTCACCTTTCCGTCGCGGCGGCCGAGCGTGCCGGCTTCGGCGCCGCTCGAGGTGGCGAGCGCCTGGAAGCCGAGCGCGGCGAGGATGCGCGCCGAGCCGGCGTCCCACGGGTTGGGAATCACGAATGCGCCCGGCGCCTCGTGGAGCGCGCGGAAGCGGGTGGCCTTCTCGGTCTGGCTGACGGTCATGATGGGCCTCCTTGGACCGCCGATATTCTAGTGCACCCGTGTCCGACATTCTGGACATTGTGGCCGCCGCGCGTCGCGGCCTAGGATCCGCCCATGATCAAGACCGGGCGCATCGAGTTCTACGACCGGCCCACCGCGTGGGGCCTGATCATCGGGGACGACCAGGATCTCTACGTGATCCGGGGCCGGGACGGGCGCGGAGCGACGCCGCGCGTCGGCGAGCGCGTCTCGTTCGAGCCGCAGGCCGGCACCGACAACAAGCGCGCGACCGAAGTGCGGCTGGTGAGCCGGGGCCTCTCGCCGTTCGGGCGGGAGACGGCAACGAGCGGGGTCAGGCCCCTCCGATGATCTCGGGGACGACCGCGAAGCCGCGCGTGCGGATGGACTCGTCCACCCGGAACTGGCGCCGCCGGTCGGCGGCGCGCCGCTCGCTGGCGGTGGCCTCCGCGCGCTCCCGACGCTCGCCATGACGCCGGTCCAGGATCACGGTGACCGGCTCCCCCGCGTACTCGCGCTTGAGGTAATCGTAGAGCTGGATATTGTGGCGGGCCACCACGAAGAGGTGCCCGAGATGCAGCAGCTCCTCGGCCGCCCGCGAGAGCCAGAAGCGCATGTCCATCTCGCGCAGGAGGCCGAGCGCGGTGGCCAGGTGATCCTCCGCACGCTCGCGGTCGCCCGACAGGCGGAGGAGTCGCCCCAGTCCCAGGTGCGTGCGCGCCTGAAGCGGACGCATCTCGAGCTCCTGGGCGAGGGCCAGCGCCTGGCCGTAGTACCCTTCGGCCTCCCCCACCTGGGGCGGCTCGCTCAGCGCGGCCAGCTCGCCCATCAGACGCAGCGCGCCGGCCTGGTGGCCGCGCTCCTTGTGCCGCAGCGCCAGCTCGAGCGCGCGCTGGGCCACGCTCCGGGCGCGCTCGAGCTGGCCGGCCGCGGCCAGGCCCTCGCCCAGGTTCGTGGTCCAGAGCGCCAGGTAGGCGCGCACACCCAGGTCCTCGGTCAGCGTCACCCCGTCCTCGAGGAGGCGCATCCCTTCATCGCGCCGGCCGAGCAGCACGAGGGTGAGGCCCAGGAGCGACGAGGGAATCGGCCGCCACACGTCGAGGCTCTTCTCGCGGCAGGCGTCGAGGCTCCGCTGCAGTGCGGGCAGCGCGCGCTCGAGCTGGCCGCGGCGGAGCCAGGCCAGCCCCGCCATGGTGCGGGCGATGGTCTGGGTGTACGCGTGGCCGCTCGCCTCGCCCGCCCGCTGCGCTTTGTCGAGCGAGAGCGCGGCCGCGTCGAACTCGCCGATCTCCGCGAGGGTGAACGCGAGCCACCCGCTCGAGGTGACGTAGGAGACGCCGGCCTGGCCGCCCGGAGCCTCGCCCTGCACCAGCTCGAGGGCCTCCACGTTCTCGCGCAGGGTCGAGTGCGCGCGCCGGTACAGACCCTGCGCGTGACAGCTATAGCCCAGGTAGCTGCGGGCCAGGGCCTGCAGCCCCGGGTCGCCGGCCGCGTCGCCGATGCGCAGGCAGCGCTCGCCGTACTCGATGGCCAGGTCCGGCTCGCCCTTCAGGTAGTGGTAGTTGATCAGGTAGGTGTACACGCGCGCCAGCCGCTGCTCGTCGCCGAGCTTCTCGGCCATCGCCTCGGCTTCCTGCGAGAGCGTCAGCACGCGCTCGAGCTGGCCCAGCTGGAGCAGCGGCGAGCGCAGGTCGAGCCGCAGGTCGATCGCCTGCTCGGTGGCGGGCCGGCCCTCGGGAAGCCGCCCGAGCGCGGCCAGCGCCTGCTCGAAGAAGATGACCGCCTCGCGATTGGCGGAGCGGGCCGCCGCCTTGGTCCCCGCCTGGCGGAGATAGGCCACCGCCTTCGTCCACACCTCGCCGCGCACCGCGTGATGGGCAAGCCGCTCGAAGTGCTCGGGCAGACGGTCCGTGTAGAGCTGCTCCATCGCCTGCACCACGCGTCCGTGCAGCGTGCGGCGGCGATCCTGCAGCAGGCTCGAGTAGGCCACCTCGTGGGTCAGCGCGTGGCGGAAGGTGTACTCCACGCTCGGAAACAGGCTGATCTCGTACAGGAACTCGCCGGACTGGAGCAGGGTCAGG
>DATFGS010000122.1:0-4179 GCA_035249225.1 Candidatus Methylomirabilota bacterium
TCGGCTCGCGCGACGAGACGTACCGGCGCAGGCTCCGCGCGCTCGCCCCGCGCGCGATCGTGGCGCCGCCGGTGCCCGGCGACGACACGCCGGTCTGGCGCCACCTGCTCGCCACGCTGGCCGAGTGGGGGCTCGCGCTCCCGGAGCGGGTGGAGCCCCTGCGCGCGCCGCCGCCGCCCGTCGACCTGGAACCGGCGGACACGAGCCTCCCCCGGATCGTGGTGCATCCGGGAAGCGGCGCCGACTGGAAGCGGTGGCCGGTCGAGCATTTCGCCGCGGTGATCCGCGCGCTGCGCCGGGACCGCGCGGTCGAGGTCCTGGTGCACCAGGGCCCCGCGGACGCGGAGCCCGCGCAGCGCCTCCTCGCGCTGCTCGAGGGGGACGCGCGGATCCTGCTCGAGCCCGACCTGCCGAGGCTGGCCGCGGTGCTGGGCGGCGCCCGCGCCTACCTGGGCGGCGATTCGGGGGTGAGCCACCTGGCCGCCGCGGTGGGCGCGCCGAGCGTGCTGCTGTTCCCGCCCGCCACCCGCCGCCGCTGGACGCCCTGGAGCCCGACCGCGGTGGCGATCGAGCTCCAGGGCGTGGACGGCGACGTCGAGCGCGCGCGCGAGGCGCTCACGCTCGTGCTGCGCTGACTACTTCTCCGTGAACGACCGGAGCATCCAGGCCATCTTCTCGTGCTTCTCCATGAGGCCGGTGAGGAAGTCGCTGGTGCCGGCGTCGTTGTGCTTCTCCATCACGGTTTCCAGATCCGCCCGCAGGGCGCGGATCATCGCCTCGTGATCGGCCTGCAGGTTCGCGACCATGGTCAGCGCGGCCGGCTGCTTGCCCGGCTGCTCCTTGAGCCGCGTGTGCTGCGCGAACTCGGCGAGGGTCCCGAAGGCTTTCCCGCCCAGCGAGCGGGCCCGCTCGGCCACGTCGTCCACGACCTCGTTGAGCGCCTCGTACTGGGCCTCGAAGAACTTGTGCAGGTCGTTGAACTGCGGCCCCACCACGTTCCAGTGGTAGTTCCGGGTCTTGGTATAGAGCACGTACTCATCCGCGAGGACGGCGTTGAGGATCTTGACGATGCTGTCGCGGTTGGATTCGGAGATGCCGATATTGAGTGTCATGTCTGTCTCCCTGCCCTTTGGATGCCCCCCGGGCCCTCGCGGCTGCAGGCCCCCTCTACTTCTGCTTGGCGATGACGTGGTCCTTGATCTTGTCGTAGGTGGCCTGGGGCACGACCTTCTTCTGGACCAGCTCGTCCTTCCGCTTGTAGGGCCGGTTCTGGACGATCTTCTTGGCATAGGCGTCGCCGATACCCGGGATCATCTTGAGGTCGGCCTCGCTCGCGGTGTTGAGGTCGATCGGGTCGTGGGCCGGCGCCTTCGCCTCGCTCTTGGCCGGGGCGGGCGCGGTCTTGGGGGCCTGGGCCCAGACGTCGGGCGCGGTCAGCGTGCCGGCCGAGAACAGGGTCACGACGAGCAGCACGATCCAACGCTTCATGGAGTGCCCTCCTTCTGCATAGATGACGGGTGAGCTTCTAGCGTATCCCCAGCAGCTCCACCTCGAAGATCAGGGTCGCCCCCGGAGGGATGACCCCGCCTGCCCCGCGGTCACCGTAACCCAGGTGCGCGGGGATGATCAGCTTGCGCTTGCCGCCCACCTTCATGGAGATGACGCCCTCGTCCCAGCCCTTGATGACGCGTCCCTTGCCCACCGGGAACTCGAACGGGCTGCCGCGGTCCACCGAGCTGTCGAACTTGGCGCCGCTCTTGAGCCAGCCGGTGTAGTGCACGCTCACGGTGTCGCCGGTCTTGGGCTGGGCGCCGGCCCCCTGGACCAGGTCCACGTAGCCCAGCCCGGTCGCGGTCTCGACGACCTGCTCGTCTTTCCGGTCGCTCATGCTCTGCGCTCCTCCGTGGATACCAGTCGATCGAGATCCTTCGCGAGCGCGTCCGAGACGCGCGTGAGGGGCAGCCGGCACTCCGCCGAGGCGATCAGGCCCTGCCGCCACAGGCAGTGCTTGATCGGCATCGGGTTGGGCTCCTTGAAGAGCAGCGGCACCATGGGCTCGAGCCGCGACCAGGCCTTGAGCGCGCCCTGGTGGTCGTTCGCCGCCATGCGCTCGTACACCGAGAGGAACGTGGCGGTCTCGACGTGCGCGGCGGCGAGGATCCCGCCGTCGCCGCCGTGGGCCAGCATGGTGTAGAAGAACGCGTCCTCCCCGGTCAGCACCGCGAAGCCGGGCGGGCGCTGGCGCAGCAGCTCGAGGGACTGGACGATGTTGCCGGAGGAGTCCTTCACCCCCGCGATGTTGGGCTGAGCGGCCAGCGCGAGCAGGCTCTCGTTGGTGAGATTCACGCCGGTCCGATAGGGAATGTTGTAGATGAGGATCGGCCGGTCGGTCGCCTCGGCCACGCGCGTGAAGTGCTCGCGCATGCCGTCCTGGCTCGGCCGGTTGTAGTAGGGGCAGACCGAGAGGATGCCCTGCACCGCGTGCTTCTGCAGCCGCTTCACCGCCATCACGACCTTTCGGGTGTCGTTGCCGCCGACCCCGATCAGGATCGGCACCCGGCCCGCGACGGTGGCCACGGTGCGCTCGACCAGCGCCTCGGTCTCCTCCTCGTCGATGGTCGGGCTCTCGCCGGTGGTGCCGAGCGGGATGACCCCGGCGACCCCGGCGCGCACGTAGTGATCGATCAGGCGCTCGTAGCCCGCGTGGTCGATCTCGCCGTCCTTGAACGGGGTGATGACGGGCAGCCAGACTCCGGAGAAGCGCATCGCGAAGCCTCCTGGGTCGCCGACGGTAGGCACGGGTCAATAGTACCAGCGGTGGAGCCGCGCGGGAGCCACCCCGCAGAAGTGCAGGAAGCGGAGGGCCCACATGAGCCCGATGGTGCGCAGGGGACCCTCCCGCTCCCACTTGCGGGCGGAGGTGGTGACGCGCAGGCGCAGCGCGCGCAGCCGCCCGCGGCGCTTCAGCCGGCGGCTCAGCTCGATGTCCTCCATCAGCGGGATCTCGGGATAGCCGCCGATCGCCTCGAAGTCGGCGCGTCGCACGAAGATGGCCTGGTCGCCGGTGCAGATGCCGGAGGCGCGGGAGCGGGCGTTCATGAACCAGGCGATCGTGCGGAAGAGCGCGCCCTCGTTGTCGAAGCGCACGTCGAAGCGCCCCGCCACCACCCCCGGCTCGGCGAGCGCCGCCTCGATGGCCCCCGCCGCCCCCTCGGGCAGGCGCGTGTCGGCGTGCAGGAAGAGCAGGGTGTCGCCGTCCGCCTCCCGCGCGCCGTGGTTCATCTGGAGCGCCCGGCCGCGCTCGCTCGCGAGGAGCCGCGCGCCGGGCTGGCGCGCCACCACCGCAGCGGTGTCGTCGCGGCTGCCGCCGTCCACCACCACGATCGCGGCGCCCGGGCAGTCGCGCGCGAGGTCGGGCAGGAGGCGCGCGAGGTTCGCCGCCTCGTCGAGCGCGGGAATGACGATGACCAGCTTCATCGGCCCGGCCCGATCGTGAGCGCGTCGTAGTAGGCGACGGCCCGCTCGCCGGTGTCGTCGGTATCGGTCATCACCGCGATGCCCACGATGCGGGGCGGCTCGCTGCCGACGATCCGGCGATAGTCCTCGTAGATATCCCGCGTCTCGGTCACCCAGCGCCCCGCCTCCGCGGCGCCGCTGCGCGCCACCACGATCCGGGCCCGCTCGGTGTACACGTTGGCGAGCACGGTGCCCACGGGGAGCCGGCTCTCCCACACGTAGTTGAGCGCGAGCCCGGGCGGGTAGCGGCCGTAGAAGAGCCGGTACGCGCCGAAGCGCGAGCGCTCCCAGACCGAGGCCGAGGCCGGATCGTACTGGAAGGCCACGTAGACCCGCGCGGCGTAGTCGTCGCCCTGCTTGCGGCGCGGGTCGGACCTCGCCAGCACGTGGTCCACCTTCCAGCGCCAGGAGAGCACGCGGTAGACCTTCGGGTCGAGGTCGAGCGGATGGTAGAGCCCGGAGGCCGCCGCGTCGCTCTCCGCGCGCAGCACCCACCGCTCGCCGTCGAGCACCACCGCGTACCGGGTGTGGCGCGGCACGCGCGGGAAGGTGAGCGGCTCCCAGCCCGCCGGCGGCGCGGTCGGATCGGTGGGCGGGGCGAAGTCGCCGATCCGGAGGGGCTCGGCCGCGCGGCCCGCGCCGGCGGCGAGCAACAGCGCGAGC
>DATFGS010000123.1:0-2054 GCA_035249225.1 Candidatus Methylomirabilota bacterium
CTCCTTGGCCAGCACGAGCGGATGCCGCTCCGGCACCAGGACGATGCCGGTGGCGAGCTTGATGCGGCTGGTCGTTCCCGAGGCGCGCGCGAGGGCGACGAAGGGATCCACGAAGTGCGAGTACTCCTCGGGGATGACGCCGTCCGGCGAGCCCGGGAACCGGCTCTCGGTGTGCACCGGGATGAACGGATGCTCGGCGCACCAGAAGGACTCGAAGCCCAGCTCCTCGGCCTTGCGGGCCATGGCGCCGACGTCCACGAGATAGGCCGGGAGGGGTACCGAGACGCCGATGTTCATGGGGAGGTCTCCTTGTCGAGGCTCAGTCGAAGATGATGCCGCCGTCCACGTTGAACGACTGGCCGGTGATGTTCCGTGCGCCCGGGGAGGCCAGGAACACCGCCAGGGCGGCCAGGTCCTCGGGGTCGTTCGGCCGGCCGAGCGGGATGACCGCGTTCCGCCGCCGCTTCATCTCCTCCACGGACAATCCCTCGTCGCGGGCCCGGACCGCCACGTTGGCCTCGGACAGCGCGGTGACCGTGATGCCGGGGCAGATCGCGTTGACGGTGATGTCGTGCCGGGCGAGCTGGAGCGCGGCGGTGCGGGTCAGCGAGATCACGCTGCCCTTGCTGGCCGCGTAGATCGCGTTCGAGGTGCCCGCGTAGCCCTTGCCCGCGATCGAGGCGATGTTGATGATCGTCCCGCTCCGCCGGGGGATCATCTCGCGCGCCACCCGCTGGAGGCAGAAGAAGACCCCCTTGGCGTTGACCCGCATGATGCGGTCCCAGTCCTGCTCGGTGAGATCCATGATGTAGGCGCGCCGGGTGACTCCGGCGTTGTTCACCAGGACGTCGATCTGCCCGAAGGTCTCCATCACCCGCCTCACCATCCGGTCGATCGCGTGCAGATCGCCCACGTCGGTGTCCAGCGCCAGGCTCCGGGAGCCCAGGGCCGCCACCGCGTCCGCGGTGACCCTGGCGGTCCCCCCGTCCACGTCCACCGCGGCCACGTGGGCCCCGGCCCGTCCCAGGGCCAGCGCGATGGCCTTCCCGATGCCGTTGCCGGCTCCGGTGACGATCGCGACGCGGCCGGCCAGGCTCATGGCGCGGGCGACCGGCTACTTGCTCACGGCCCGGCCGCGGGACGGCTCACCGCTGCTGCCGCCGACGAAGCGGACCGGGTCCTCCCCTCGGAGCGCGTCGGGCGTGATCGCCCACGTGCCTCCGCACGCGGTCGTCGCGACCTTCTCCGCGGTCCGAGGGCCGCCGAACGGCAGCGTGAACCCGCTCGTCACCGCTCCCAGGATGCAGAAGCTCGCCTTGACCGGTGCGTAGACGAGCGTGCTCGTCACGCTGCCGACGCCGTACAGGACCTCCTGCGACGTGCTGTCCGCCGCCGCGGACGGGGGCAGCAGGGCCGCCCCGAGCGCGGCGATCACGATTCCCTGCGCGACTCGCGACATCATGCTCATGCGGGCTCCTCCGACTTCCAGGTTTGGCAAGACGTGCTCAGCGGTCGAGCCAGGCGGTGATGAGCCGCCCGCCGTAGTCGTAGCCCAGATTCGGGCCGTAGTTCTTGAGCGCCCCGTCCCACACCGCGATGTAGGTCCCGGTCGGCGCGTGGACGTAGTACTGCTGCTTGGCGAGGTGCCGCTGGATGTCGTAGATGATGTCGCGCCGGGCCTTCACGTCCATCGCGCGGCGCTGGCGGACGAGCAGGTCGTCGAGCGCCGGATCCTTGACGTGACTCCGGTTGCGCGGCTCGCCGGTATAGTACTGGCCGAACAGGAAGTTGTCCGGCTCGAGGAAGGGGGTCAGGGGCCCGAACACCATCGAGTCGAACTTCCCGAGCCGGCAGCTCGCCTGGTACGCGCCGTATTCCTTCTGGTCCAGCTTGGCGTCGATCCCCACCGACTTGAGGTGCTTGATCACGAGCTGGACGGTGTCCACCAGCACGGTGGAGCCGTAGGAGTTGAAGCAGATGCCGGCCGGGAAGCCGTTCGGGTAGCCGGCCGCCGCGAGCAGCCGCTTGCCCTCCGCGGGGTCGTGCCGGTAGTA
>DATFGS010000124.1:0-5233 GCA_035249225.1 Candidatus Methylomirabilota bacterium
CTTGCCGCCGGGCAGCGCGAAGGCATTGACCTGCTTGTCGTCCTGGATGACCCGGAACTCCCACTGGTAGCCCAGATCCGTGACCGCGGCGATCCGGCTCCCCACTCGCTGGACCAGGGCATTCTGCTGCGTGTCGGTCGACAGCGTCGCCTTCCCGACGATCTGCTGGAAGGACTGCACCCCCATCTGCGCTTCCTCGGTCGACGAGACCAGCTGGATCTGGCGCCGGCCCGTGTAGGGCACGGTCTCGCAGCCCATGGGGGCGGCGAGCACCAGGAGGAGGAGCGCGACGAGGACGTGTCGGCGATGCACGGCGGTCATTCTACCAGAGGCGATTACGAAGGGTGGCCTGCGTCTCCATGAGCACGCCCGCTCCGTCCCGGCCGACCTCGAGCCGCACCCGCACCGCGATCACCGCCTCGGGATCTGTCGTCTCCGCCCCGTCGCGGTCGAGATAGGTCAGGCGGAACCCGCGCACCCCGTTGATCACCGGCTGCGCGCCGCCTCCCGCGTCCCGGCGCAAGGTGGACTCCCCTGCCCGCAGCAGGTAGGTCACGCGCTCGCGTGTCGGATCGATCACGCCGTTGCCGTTGACGTCCCGCTGGAACGCGACCCGGGCGGGCTCGGCCACCACCACCGGGGCGAAGCCCGCGGCGGCGGGATCGTACCCGGCCTCGCGCAGCTCGCTCGCCATCCGCTCGAGCGCGTAGCGGGCCGCCTGCTGGGCCTCGACCCGCGCGGCGCCCCAGACCCAGGCGCGGAGCCCGAGGTGCAGCAGCGTGACGCTGGCGGCCAGCATCCCGCCGCCGACCGCGAGGGCCACCAGCATGTCCACCAGCGAGTACCCGCGACTGCCCCGTGCCCGCACGGCCGACAGCCTCTCGCCCAGGCCGGGACCCGCACAATGCCTACCTTTCTGGACGCCGGGCCCTGGATACGCTCGCTCCGAGTGCGGGCTCCGCCCGCGCAATCCTGCTGTCCGGAGGGAGCAGGGAGGAGTGCGCCATCAGGCGCGCGACGACCGTCGGAAGGGGGGCGAAGCCCCCCTCCGAGTTAAACCGCCGGCCGCAGGTGCGCCCAGGGCGCGATCTTCTCGAACGCGGCCGAGGCCCGCAGCACGGTGGCGTCCTCGAAGCGCCGCCCCAGGATCTGCAGCCCGATGGGCAGCTTGTCGGAGGTGAAGCCGCAGGGCACCGAGGCGCCCGGGTGGCCGGTCATGTTGAACGGATACGTGAACGGGATCCAGTCGTAGATCCCGGTGGGCGTGCCCGCGATCTCGGCGGGACCGTCGAGGCCGACCTTGAAGGCGGCGCACGCGATGGTCGGGGTCAGCAGGAGATCGTAGCGCTCGAAGAGGCGGCGCGGGTGCTCCTCCCACGCGAGGCGGTCGAACCAGGCCTGGACGTACTGGGTGGGGCTCCAGCTCCGGGTCTCGTCGGCGATCGCGACCAGCCCCGCGTCGATGTCGTCGCGCCGCTCGCGCAGCGCGGGACCCAGACGGGCCGCGATGCCGCCCAGGAACATGGTCCGCCACGCGGCCTGCGGGCTCGGCCACTTCGGCGCGATCTCCTCGACGCGGCAGCCCAGCTCGCGGAAGCGCCGCGCCGCGCGCGCGCACGCCGCCGCCACCTCGGGATCCACGACCTTCGCGAAGCCGAGATCGGACGTCCACGCCACCCGCAGCCCCTTCACCCCGCCGCGCAGCGCCTTCACGTAGTCCACGCGCGGCCCCGGCAGCGAGAACGGATCGCGCGCGTCGGGCCCCGCCGCCGCGTTCAGCATCAGCGCGGCGTCCGCCACCGTGCGCGTCATGGGTCCGATGTGCGAGAGGCCCCACGCGGCGCTGAACGGATAGATCGGCACGAGGCCGAAGGTGGGCTTGATCCCGTAGATGCCGGCCAGCGAGGCCGGGATGCGGATCGAGCCGCCGCCGTCGGTGCCGATGGCGAGCGGGCCCATCCCCGCGGCCACCGCCGCGCTGGCCCCGCCGCTCGAGCCCCCGGGCGTGCGATCGAGATTCCACGGGTTGCGGGTGATGCCGAAGAGCAGGTTGTGGGTGGCCCCGATCCAGCCCATCATCGGCGTGTTGGTCTTGCCGAGCTGGATGGCGCCCGCGGCGCGCATGCGCTCCACCATCGGCGCGTCCTCGGTCGGCACGTTGTCGGCGAAGAGCCGCGTGCCGAACGTGGTGCGGACGTCCTTGGTGATCACGAGGTCCTTGGTGGAGAACGGCACGCCGTGCAGCGGGCCGAGCCTCGCGCCCTTCTTCATGACCGCGCGCTCGGCCGCGCGCGCGTCCTTGAGCGCCTGGTCGGCGGTGAGTGTGACGAACGCGTTGAGGCGCGGGTTGAGACGCTCGACGCGGGCGAGCACCGCCTTCACGACCTCGACCGGGGAGATCGCGCGGCGCTTGATGGCCGGGGCCATCTGGGAAGCGGGCATCCAGCAGAGGTCGTCGGCGTTCGCCATGGAGAGTCCCCTCACCCTGCCCTCTCTCCGAGGGGGAGGGCGTGTGTTGTTAGGCGCCGCGGAGGCGCGGGTCGAGCGTGTCGCGGAGCGCGTCGCCGAGCAGGTTGGAGCCGAAGACCGCGAGGCTGATGGCCACGCCCGGGAACAGGACCAGCCAGGGCGCCTTCTGCGCGTACTCCGCCGCGGAGACCGAGAGCATCCGGCCCCACGACGGATAGGGCTCCGGCACGCCCAGGCCCAGGAAGGACAGCGCCGCTTCCACCAGGATGGCGCTGCCGAGCTGCGCGGTGCAGAGCACGATGAACGGGCCGATCGTGTTGGGCAGGATGTGGCGGAAGGCGATGCGCAGGTGCCGGAGACCGACCGCCCGCGCCGCCTCCACGTACTGCATCTCGCGGATCGAGAGCACGCTCGCGCGGATGACGCGCGCGGCCCGCGGGATGATCGGGATCGAGATCGCCAGCACCACGTTCGGGATCGACGGCCCGAGCGCGGCCGACATCACGAGAGCGAGCACGAGCAGCGGGAGCCCCTGCAGGATGTCCATGACCCGCTGGGTGATCAGGTCGGTCTTGCCGCCGATGTAGCCGGACAGGAGGCCGATGAACCCGCCCAGCACCGAGCCCAGCAGGGTGGAGGCGAGGCCGACGATGAGCGAGACCCGGGCCCCGTGCACGATGCGCGAGTAGATGTCGCGGCCCAGGTGGTCGGAGCCGAGCCAGTGGTCGTGTCCCGGCCGGGCCAGGCTCTGCCCGGCGTCGGTCGCGATCGGATCGTGGGTCTGGAGCTGGTCGGCGAAGAGCGCGGTGAGCAGGATGACCACCATCAGGAACCCGCCGATCGCGCCCAGCGGCTTCTTGCGGCAGAAGCGCGCGAGCACGGTCCACGCCCCGGGCCGGCGCAGGCCGAGGGTCACCGGGGGCGCCTCCACCCCGAGCGGTCTAGTGGCCATAGCGGACGCGCGGATCGAGGAAGCCGTACAGCATGTCGACGACCAGGTTCGAGACGATGACCACGATCGCGATGAACATGACCAGGTTCTGCACGATCGGATAGTCCCGCCAGAGGATCGCCTCCACCAGGAAGCGCGCGAGCCCGGGCAGGTTGAAGACGGTCTCGGTCACCACGAGCCCGCCGATGAGGAAGGCGAACTCGATGCCGATCACGGTGACCACCGGCAGGATCGCGTTCTGCAGCGCGTGCCGCCAGATCACGATGCTCCCGGACTGGCCCTTGGCGCGCGCGGTGCGGATGTAGTCCTCGCGCATCACCTCGAGCAGCGACGAGCGGGTGATGCGCATGATGAGCGCGGACGAGCGGTAGCCCACCGCGAGGGACGGCAGCGCGAACTGCACCGCGTGCAGCCAGAAGTTCTCGGACGGCGACACGTAGGTGACCGGCGGGATCCAGCCGATCCACGCGACGAGGCCCAGGATGATCACCATGCCCAGCCAGAACGAGGGCATGCTGAGGCCGGCGAGGCTGAAGACCCGCAGGACGTAGTCGAGCGGAGTGTCCTGGCGGACCGCGCTGATCACCCCGAGCGGCACGCCCAGCACCACCGACACGATCAGCGACAGGACCGCCAGCTCGAGGGTCACCGGGATGAGCGGGCGGATGATCTCCCACGCGGGCAGATCGTAGCGGTACGACTTGCCGAGATCGCCGGTCAGGATCTGGCGCATCCACTCGATGTACTGCACCCACACCGGCCGATCGAGCCCGAGCTCCTTCTCGATGGCCACCCGCTCCACCGGGTTCACGTACCCCCCGGTGGAGAACAGGATGTCGACGATATCGCCGGGGGCGAGCCGCAGCATGCCGAAGATCACGATCGACATGCCGAGCAGGGTCAGGAGACCGATGCCCAGCCGCTGGGCGATGTACGTCTTCACCGGGTCGCGGGGCCTACTTGTCCCGCCACACGTCGGCCATTCGGCCGAAGTTGTAGATGTTGTCGTGCGGCACCATCCCCTTCACGTGAGGCCAGAACGTGAAGTAATCGAGCTTCCAGTCGAGGATGGGCCGCGCCGCCTCCTCCTCGATCTTGCGCTGCAGCCCCGCGAGCATCTGCAGCCGCTTCTGCGGGTTGAGCTCCTGGGACTGCTGGTCCACGATCTTCATCACTTCCTCGCTGCAGTAGTGGCTGTAGTTCCGGGGCGAGCCGCAGGCGTAGTTCTCGTAGTAGTTGGCGTCCGGCTCGTCGACGCCGAGCCCGGTGAGGTTGGCCCCGATCTGGTAGTCGCCGCGCGTGGCCATCGCGTGCCACTGGGCGGTCTCGATCTGCTTGAGGCTGGCCTCGATGCCGACCTGCTTCAGCTCGTTGATGACGAACGACGCCATGTCGACGTAGACGGCGATGTTGCGGGTGACGAGCTCGACCTTGAGCGGATGCTGCGGCGTGAAGCCGGCCTCGGCCATCAGCGTGCGCGCCTGCGCCTTCATGTCGGCGGCCTTGCCGTAGCCGGGCAGCGAGAGCAGCTCCTTCTCGGGCAGCGGCCAGGCGCCGTACGGCGCCGGCAGCATGCCGGAGCCCAGCATGGCGGCGCCCTGGTGCACGGCCTGGATGAGGGCCCGCCGGTCGATGCCGTAGCTCACCGCCAGCCGCACCTTCTGATTGTCGAAGGGCGCCTTCTTCACGTTCATGATGATGTTGTCGGTCACGTTGGTGGCCGTCGTCGTCACCACGACCTTGGGGACCGCGGCCTTGATCTGCTCGGCGGCCGCCTTCGTCGTCTCGCCCGGCATGGCCACGTCCAGCTGG
>DATFGS010000125.1:0-17323 GCA_035249225.1 Candidatus Methylomirabilota bacterium
GCGCCGGTCCCGCTCCTGCAGCATCTCCTCCGTGGAGCGCAGGGGCGCCGCCGACGGCTGCTCCACGCCCAGCGCGTGGCCGATCTCGTCGACGCGATCCTGGTCGGGGGTGGACACGCTGCCGCCCACCGCTTCCTCGCCGGAGCTCTCCGCACGCTGCCAGTCCGCGTCCAGGTCGCCCCCGGTCGCCGCAGGCCCGGTCTCGTGGTGCTCGAGCACCTCGCGGAGCAGGCCCACCGTCTTCCCTTGATCCTCCGCGCCCTCCCGCCCCCGCCGGGTGGCCGCGGTCCGCTTCCGTCCGCGGCGCTTGGCCCGCCGGACCGGCGCCGCGCCGCCCTTCTTCTTCGCGGTCTTCTTCTTCGTGGCCTTCTTCTTCGTGGCCTTCGGCACGCGCCGCTTCGGCCTGGGCTTCCGCTTGCTCATCGTCCACCTCCCCCGGGGTCCTCGCTGCTCCGGCTATCATACGCCGCGATTTGACCCTCTTCCGGCCGTCTGCTAGGGTGGCCCCGCGAATCGCTTCTCCACGTTTCCTCTCGAACGGGACGTCTCAGGGAGGTCGCAATGGCGCAAGAAGCGCACGATCCGGAAGCCGGCACCTCGATGTCGCGGCGGGTGATGCTCCGTAGCGTTGGCGCGGCGGTGGGAGCCGCGGTGCTCGCGCCGCGTCTCGCGGGCGCGCAGACCCCGCCGAGCGGACCGATGGCCCCGCCCAGCACGGTGACCACCCCGCCGCGCGACTTCAGCCCGCGCGGGGCGCCCACCACCTACTTCACCGATCCCGACGTGCTCACCGTCGAGCCCGCGTTCAACGGTCTCCGCCAGCCGAACGCGCCGATCCAGCGGCTGTGGACCGGCTCGCTCTGGGCGGAAGGGCCGGCGTGGAACGCGCAGGGCCGCTATCTCGTGTGGAGCGACATCCCGAACAACCGGCAGCTCCGGTGGATCGAGGACAACGGCCACGTCAGCGTGTTCCGCATGCCGTCGAACAACAGCAACGGCAACACCTTCGACTTCCAGGGCCGCCAGCTCTCGTGCGAGCACGTCACGCGCCGGGTGGTGCGCTACGAGCTGGACGGCTCGGTCAGCCTGATCGCGGGGATGTTCAACGGCAAGCGCTTGAACTCGCCCAACGACGTGGTGCCGCATCCGGACGGCAGCTACTGGTTCACCGACCCGCCCTACGGCGCCCAGCTCTACGAGGGCACGGTCGACGCGCCCGGCGGGCCCGCCAACATGGCGGGCCGGCTCAACCCGAAGCTCGGCCAGCCTCTCGAGCTGGGCAGCTACAAGCGGGAGCTGCCCACCGCGGTGTATCGCGTCGACAAGGGCGGCGCGCTCACCCAGGTCGCGGGCGAGGACCTGGTGCCGGATCCCAACGGGCTCTGCTTCTCGCCCGACTACAAGAAGCTCTACGTGGTGAGCACCGGCAAGGGGCCGGGCGACACGCACGCCGGCGGCAAGGGCGAGATGTACGTGTTCGACGTGGGCACGGACAACAAGCTCAGCAACGGCAAGCTCTTCAGCAGCTTCATGGTGGACGGCGTCAAGTGCGGCCCCGACGGCGTGCGCGCCGACGTGGACGGCAACCTCTGGTGCTCGAGCAACGCGGGGCGCAACGTGGGCTACAGCGGCGTGACGGTGTGGACGCCGCAGGGCCAGCTCATCGGACGCATCCGGCTGCCCGAGATCTGCGGCAACGTCTGCTTCGGCGGGCCCAAGCGCAACCGCCTGTTCATGGCCGCCAGCCAGTCCCTCTACGCGGTCTACACCGCCACCCAGGGCGCCGCGCCCGGTTAACCGCAGCCCCGAGGGGGTCAGGTCTGGCCAGACCTGACCCCCCTCGAAAGATATGAAGCTCGGGATCTATCTCAATGCGCAGCATCCGGCGGCTGACGATCCGGCGCGGCGGTTTGCCGAGACGGTGGAGCAGGCGCGGCTGATCCACGCCCTCGGGTTCGACTCGATCTGGGGCGGGGAGCACCATGCCACGCCCGGGTTCCACTACTTTCCGCTGCTGCCGATGCTGCAGCGGCTGGCCGCGGAGGCGCCCGGGCTCGCCATCGGGACCAACCTGGTGCTGCTGCCGCTGCACAACCCGATCGAGCTCGCCGAGGTCGGGGCCTTCCTCGACGTGATCACCGGCGGCCGCTTCCTGCTGGGCGTGGGGCTCGGCTACCGCCCGGAGGAGTTCGCGATCTTCGGCGTGCCGATGGCGGAGCGGGTGAGCCGGCTCGCCGAGGGCGTGGAGATCATCCGGCGGCTCTGGACCGAGGACAAGGTCACGCATCGCGGGCGGCACTGGACCTTCGAGAGCGTGACGATTCGGCCGCGCCCGGTCCAGCAGCCGCGCCCGCCGATCCTGGTGGGCTCGCAGGTGCCGGCCGGCATCGCGCGCGCGGCCCGCATCGCCGACGGCTGGCTCGTGGTGCCGGTGCCCCGCGTGGACGAGTTCGCCGCGCAGGCGCGGGCCTTCACCGCCGCCCGCGCGAAGGAGGGGCTGACCGCGGCGCCCGAGATCTGCCGGCTGCTCGAGGTGGTCTGCGCCCCCGACGAGGACACCGCGATCCGCCGCGCCGCGCCGTACCTGCTCGAGAAGTACGCGGCCTATCTCTCCTGGGGCCTCGAGGGCGTCTCGATCGATCCGGCCGCCCGGCCCGAGGAGCAGCTCCGCCGCCTGGCCGCCAACCGCTTCGCGCTCGGGTCGCCCGCCCAGGTGACCGAGATGCTGGTCGCCCAGCACGCGGCCGGCGCCACGCATCTGACGATGCGCGTGAGCTGGCCGGGGATGCCGCAGGCCGACGTGCTCGCGGGCATCGAGCTGCTCGGCCGCGAGGTTCTCCCCGAAGTCCGCCGCCGCACCAGGAGCTGACCATGCGCGTCCCCGCCCGCCAGATCCAGCAGCAGCTCGAGTCCGTGTTCACCGCGTGGGGCATGTCGGCCGCTCACGCCGCCACCACCGCGCAGATGATGGTGGAGACCGACCTGCGCGGGGTGGACTCCCACGGCATCTCGATGCTGCCGACCTACGACAAGGAGTTCCGCGCCGGGCGGCTCAACATGCGCCCGCAGTGGAAGACGGTGCGCGATATGCCGTCGATGGCCCGGATCGACGCGGACCGCTCGCTCGGCCACCCGATCTCCGCGCACGCGATGAACCTGGCGGTGGACAAGTGCCTCACCACCGGGGTGGCGGTCGTCTCCGTGTTCAACTCGCACCACTTCGGCGCGGCCGGGTGCTACGCGAAGATCGCGGCCGATCGCGGGGTGATCGGCATGGTGACCTCGGCCACCCGCGGCGTCACCCTGGTGCCGACGTTCGCGGCGGAGCCCATCATGGGGACCAACCCGCTCGCCTTCGCGGCCCCCGCGAGGAAGAACGCCTCGTTCGAGCTCGACATGGCCACCACCACCGTCGCGGCGGGCAAGGTGAAGGTCTACAAGCTCAACCACAAGCCGGTGCCGTCGGGCTGGGTGGTGGACGGCGACGGGCGCCCGGTGACCGATGAGGCGACCGCCTTCCAGCACGTCTTCGAGCGCCCGGACGGCGGCATCACCCCGCTCGGCGGCAGCCGCGACCTGGGCGGGCACAAGGGCTACGGCCTGGCGGTGCTGGTGCACATCCTGGGCGGCACGCTCGCGGGCGCGTCGTTCTCGCCGCTACGCAACAAGACCCAGCGCGACTCGGATCCCCACAACATCGGCCACTTCTTCATGGCCATCGATCCGGGCGCCTTCCGCGACGCGGGCGACTTCGAGGCCGATCTCGACGACGTGATCGACGTGCTGCACGGGGCCAAGCGGGTGGACCCGAAGCAGCCGGTGATGGTGGCGGGCGATCCGGAGCGGCTCACGCGCGCGGAACGGCTCGAGCAGGGCGTGCCGATCCCCGACGACCTGATGACGCAGCTCCGCGGCGTGGTCGCGGCGGCGAGCGTCCCCTTCGTGCTCGGCTAGCCGAGCGCCTTCCGCAGCGCCCCCGCCATCTCGTCCAGCAGCGCGCGGGACTGGTCGAGGATGCGGGTCATCCGCGCGAAACCGTGGAACATGCCGGGGTACTGCGTCGTCGTCACCGACACGCCCGCCTCGCGCAGCCGCTTGGCGTAGGCTTCGCCCTCGTCGCGCAGTGGATCGCAGCCCGCGGTGATCACCAGCGCGGGCGGGAGGTCGGCCAGGCTCTTGGCCAGCAGCGGTGAGGCGTTCGGCTCGCGGCCCTGCTCCTCGCGGGCCAGGTAGTGGCGCCAGAACCAGCGCATGTCCTCGGTGGTCAGCAGGTAGCCGGTGGCGTTCTCGCGGTAGGACGGCGTGTCGAAGGCGTGGTTCGTCACCGGGTAGATCAGCAGCTGCAGCGCGAGCCGCGGGCCGCGCCGATCGCGCGCCAGCAGCGCGATGACCGCGGCGAGGTTGCCGCCCGCGCTGTCGCCGCCCACCGCCATCCGCGCCGGATCGAGCCCGAGCTTCGCGCCGTTGGCCGCGACCCACTGGAGCCCCGCATAGGAGTCGTCCACCGGCGTCGGGTACTTGAACTCCGGCGCCAGGCGGTAGTCGACCGAGGCCACCGCGCAGCCGGCCGCGTTGACGAGGGACCGGCAGATGCCGTCGTGGGTGTAGAGGTCGCCGATCACCCAGCCGCCGCCGTGGTAGAAGACCAGGACCGGATGCGGCCCGTGGCCGGCGGGGCTGTAGACCCGCACCGTGATCTCGCCGCCCGCCACCGGCACGCGGTGGTCCGCCACCGCGGGCACGTCCTCGACCGGGCCGAGCCCGGCGGTGCGCGTGCGCATGGCCTCGCGCGCCTCGTCGGGGGTGGACTGCGAGATCGGCTTGAGGTTCAGCGCGGTGATCGTGTCCACGACCGTCTGGGCCTGCGGATCGAGCGGCATGGCGTGTCCTCCCCCCGGGGGCGATTCAGGTGGTGCGGCGACAGTAGGCAATCCCACGCGCCTCGTCAAGGCGCGCTTCGTCGAGCGCCCGGCATCCGCGATGGGTTCGACCGCCGCCAGACCCGAGAGGCCTGACCGTCGGGCGCTCACGAAGCGGCGCCGCGCCGCAGGCGGCGGGCGCCGATCAGCAGGACCGCGGCGCCGGCCCAGGCCAGCGTGCCGTCCAGCATGAAGGCGCCGGAGAGGCTCAGGGCGGCCAGGCCGCCGCTGACCAGCGGGCTCGCCGCGGTGCCCACCTGCACGCTCAGCGCGAGCCAGCCGAAGGCGGCGCCGCGCCGCTCGCCCGGCACCAGCGTCCCGCCGAGCGAGTAGGCCAGGGTCAGCGCCCCGCCCAGGCAGAAGCCGGTGAGGCAGCGCAGCAGCATGAGGCTCTGCCAGCCGGGGGCCAGGGCCATGAGCGCGCAGGGCAGGCCGCCCATGAGCAACCCCACCAGCAGCAGCCGCTCGGGGGGCCAGCGCTGGGCGAGCCGGCCCGCGGTCAGGGCCGAGCCGGTGGCGCAGATGGCGGCGAGCGAGATGATCTCGCCGGAGGTCGCCGCGATGCGGGTCACGTCCGGCAGGGCCGCGACCTTGAGCGGCACCAGCAACGACAGGCCGCGGTCGATGAACTGGCTGATGAAGAGCAGGACCAGCACGAGCGGGAACCCGCGCAGCCCGAGCACGTCGCGCAGCGTGAAGCCGCTCTCGCGGGCGGGCGCGGGGGCGCCGTCGGCGGCGGGCGGCCGGCCCTCGTCGAAGAGCAGGATCAGCCCGACGAGGGAGATCGCGCACATCCCCGCGGTGACGAAGAAGGCGTAGCGCAGTCCGAAGTGGGAGGCCACGTAGCCGCCCGCGGCCGGCCCGATCGCCACGCTCAGGAGCTGCGCGCCCTGCACGCGCCCGATGGCCACCGGCACCTTGTCCTTCGGGCACGACACGCTCGCCAGGGCCATCGCGAACACCGAGAAGCCGGCGATCACGCCCTGGAGCACGCGCAGGATCAGGAGCTGGGTCACCGAGGTCACGAGGCCCATCGCGGCCACGATGATCACGAAGCCGGCGAGCGAGCGGATCATCATCATCTTGCGGCCCACGCGATCGGCGAAGCGGCCCCAGAGCGGGCCGAGGAGGCCCGACACCGCCGGGGTCACCGCGGTCAGCACGCCGGACCAGAGCGCGACCTTCGTGGGCTCGGTCACGCCCAGCTCGATCACGTAGAGCGGGAGGAAGGGCGAGAAGAACTGGAAGCCGACGAACGCGATGAAGACGACGAGGGCCAGGGCCCAGACGTTGCGCTCCCAGCTCTCCACCGCCGGGGGCGCCGGCTACCGCGGGGCCCCGCCCACGCTCACGTGGGCAGGCCGAAGAGCGACGACACCCGCGTCGCGTCGTGCATCGCCGCCATCTCCTCGTCCGGCGGGCGGCGCGCGAAGCGGGCCGCCGCGTCGAGCACCCGCGGCAGCAGGGTGAGGTCGCCCGCGGTGTTGAGGAAGACGTCGGGGCGGCCCAGCACCCAGTGGACGGCGCGATCGATGTCCTCCTGCCGCTCGAGCGGCTGGTACCAGGTGGCGTGGCTCCGGTCGGCGGCGGCCCACGGTCCGCGCGCGATCCCCTTGATGGTCTGCACCGCCACGTTGCGTTCCCGGCAGATCGCGGTGACCTCGCCGAAGGCCTCGCGGTAGCGGTCGTTCTGGACCATGAAGAAGTTGTAGGGGAGCAGGATCGAGTCGAAGTCGAAGCGGGCCAGGCTGCGCCGGTGCATGGCCGGGATGCTCCAGCCGTGGCCGGTGACGCCGATGGCGCGCGCGAGCCCCTGCGCCCGGGCCTCCACCAGCGCCTCGAGCGCGCCGTCCGGGCCCATCACCTGGTCCCAGTCGTCGGGATGGCCGAGGGAGTGGATCTGGATGAGATCCACGTGGTCCACCCGGAGCCGCTCCAGCGAGCGGTGGAGATCCTCGCGCGCGGCGCGGGCGCCCCGCGAGCCGGTCTTGGTGGCGAGAAAGAAGTCCTTCCGGTGCCGCGCCATCCACGGCCCGATGCGCAGCTCGGAGTCGCCGTAGCGCGCGGCGGTGTCGATGTGGTTCACCCCGTGGGCGAGCAGGACCTCGAGCGCCCGGTCGGCCTCGTCCTGGGTGACCCGCGCCAGCGCGGCGGCGCCGAAGATCGTGGCGGTGCTCTGGTGCCCGGTGCGTCCGAACGGCCGCTTCTCGATCATGGCGGAGGGCTCCTTTCCTATTCGATGGGCCACCGCCCGCTCGCGCGCAGCAGCTCGAACACGCGCGCGGCGGTGACCGGGGGACGATCGATCTCGATGCCGAAGTCGGCGAGGGCGTCCTCCACCGCGTTGGCCACCGCGGCGGCGGGGGAGATGACGCCGCTCTCGCCCACGCCCTTGATGCCGAGGGCGTTGATCGCGGAGGGGAAGTCCATGTGGATGACCTCGAGCGGCGGCATCTCGTCGGCGCGCGGCAGCGGGTAGTCCATGAGCGTGCCGGTGAGGAGCTGCCCGGTCTCGTCGTAGATGAGCGACTCGCCGAGCGCGCTGCCGAGGCCCTGGGCGATCCCGCCGTGGAGCTGGCCCTCGACGATCACCGGGTTGATGGCCCGCCCGCAGTCGTGCATCGCGGCCAGCTTGAGCAGCCGGATGCCGCACGCCTCCAGATCCACCTCGGCGACGACGCCCTGCACGCCGAAGGCCCACGTCACCGTGTCGGGATAGAAGAAGGCGCACGCGCTGAGGCCCGGGCCGCCCGCCTCGGCCACCGCGCGACTCCGCACCGCGGCGCGGGCCACCTGGCCCAGGCTCACGCTCTTGCCGGGCACGCCCTTCACCTGCACCCGGCCCTCGGCGAGCACCACGTCCTCGGGTGCGCACTCGAACAGCTCGGCGCCGACGAGCCGCGCCTTGTGGGCCACCTGTGCGGCGGTGCGCTGCACCGCGGGCCCGCTCACCGCGGCCACCCGGCTCGCGATCGTGCCCATGCCGTAGCCGACCAGGCTGGTGTCGCCGCCCACCACCACCACCGACTCGAGCGGCACCGCCAGCTCGTCGGCCGCGATCTGGGCCAGCGTCGTCTCGTGCCCCTGGCCCTGGGCGCAGACGCCCAGGTGCACGAACACGGTGCCGTCGGGGTCCACGCGGATGTCGGCGCCCTCGAAGGGCCCGATGCCGGTGCCCTCCACGTAGGCGCAGAGCCCGAGGCCGATGGGCCGGCGGCTCCCGCGCCGCTTCGCCTGCTCGGCTCGCCACCCCGTGTAGTCGAGCGCGACCAGGAGGCGGTCGAATGCCTCCGGATAGTCGGCCGGGTCGTAGGTGATCGGCGCGCCGTCGCGGTAGGTGAGCCCGGTCGGGCTCGGCATCTCGTCGGCGCGGATGAGGTTTCGCCGGCGCAGCTCGGCGGGATCCATGCCGATCCGCCGCGCCGCGCGATCCAGCAGCCGGTCCAGCACGAAGGCGGCCTCGGGCCGGCCCGCGCCGCGATAGGCAGCGGCGAAGGTCTTGTGGGTGAGGATGTTCCGGCCGACCCCGCGGTAGTTCGGGACCCGGTACGGCCCGGGCAGGTGATTGATGGTGTTGAGCGTGATGGCCTCGCCGAGCATCGGCGAGGTGCCGTGATCGCGGGTGAACGCGGTGTCGATGGCCACGATGCGGCCGTCGCGCTGGAGCCCGATCCGCGCCTCGTGGACCTGGTCGCGGTCGCCCGCGGCGGTGAGGCAGTGCTCGCTGCGCGTCTCGGTCCACTTCACCGGGCGTCCGAGCCGCCGCGCCGCCACCGGCACCAGGATCTCCTCGGGATAGACGTGCCCCTTCACCCCGAAGCCGCCCCCCACGTCGGGCACGAGCACGCGGATGCGCTCCTCCTGCAGGCCCACCACCGGCGCGATGCCGCTGCGCACCGCGAAGGGCACCTGGGTCGAGGTCCACACCGTGAGGCCGCCGCCGATCGGATCGGGCGCGGCCAGCACGCCGCGCGTCTCGAGCGGCATGCCGGCCACGCGCGGGTAGGCCAGGCGCGCGGAGACGACCACCTCCGCGCCGGCCATCGCGCGCTCGGGCTCGCCCTTGGCGCTGGCGGTCACCGAGACCAGGTTGTCGGGCCACGTCTCGTTGACGCGCGGGGCGCCGGGCGCGGCGGCCGCCTCGGGCGACAGCGCGGCGGGCAGTGGCTCGTAGGCCACCGCGACGCGCTCGGCGCCGTCCGCGGCCACGTAGGGATCGTCGGCGATCACGATCGCCACGATCTCGCCCACGTGGCGCGCCCGCGTCCCCGCCATGATCGGATGCACGTAGGGGCGGCTCTTCGGCTCCGGCACGAGCGGGGGGACGTTCGCGGCGGCCAGCTCGGGCAGGTCGTCGAGCGTCCACACCGCGGCCACGCCGGGCAGCGCGCGGGCGGCGCGGCCGTCGATCGACGTCACCCGGGCGTGGGCGTGGGGGCTCCGCACCAGGACCGCGTGGAGCAGGCCCGGCACGCGCAGATCGTCCAGATAGCGGCCGCGGCCCGCGACGAAGCGGCCGTCCTCCTTCCGCTTCGGTGAGGCGCCGACAAGCACGTGGGAGCGGGGACCGGGACGCTAGCCGCGAGAGCCCGCGGGGCGGAGGTGCTCGTCGCGGCGAGCCTGCAGGTCGCCGTCGGTATACGTCATCAGCTCGGGCTTGGCCTTGCCGAGCATCACCTGGAGATACGCGGGCTCGAGCCCCACGTTGGTGAAGCCGTGGATGACGTTGGCCGGGCAGGACACGCAGTCCCAGGGGCCCAGCACCGTCTCGGCGCGATTGCCCGCCCCGTCCTCGATGAAGACCAGGACCTTGCCCTCGAGGATGAAGAAGACCTCCTCGACCTCGTGGGTGTGCGGGGCATTGCCCTGGCCGGGCGGGATGAACATCACGGAGAGCGTGAAGTGCTGGGCCGGGATCACCGAGGCGTCGGCCTTGCCGGAGGCGCCCGAGCCGATGAAGCGATGCTGCGCGCGCCGGAAGCCCTCCACGCGCGCGTCGGCGAAGGCGTCCCAGTCGGCGCGGCGATCCGTGAAGCGGGCCACGTGGGTGCGGAGCAGGTCGTCGAGTGCCTGGGCCATGTCGATGTCCCTCCCGGGGGCTTCAGTCTAGTCGCACCGCATCGAGGCCGCAAGACGCGCGCGCCTTGCGTCCGATCGGCCCTTCCGCTACGATCCGCGACGGATCGCTCTCCAAGGAGGCCCGCATGGGCAAGATCGTCTTCGCCGGCGCCATGTCGCACGTTCTCGACCCCGACTACTACCAGCGCGCGTGCGGCGACGAGGGCCGCCGCAAGACCGTCGAGTGCATGACCGAGATCGCCCGCATGGGCGAGCGGCTCACCGCGACGCGGCCCGACGCGCTGATCGTGGTGGCCGACGACCACCTGAACGCGTTCTCGTTCAACGCGGTGCCCGCGCTCTGCGTGCGCATCGGCCGCACCGTGCCGCGGATGAAGCAGGATCACGCGGAGGCTTTCGACGCGGTGCTCGAGCACATGCCGGAGGAGTACCCGCTGCACGAGGACCTCGCCAACCAGATCCTCGCCAAGGGGATGGACGCGGGCTTCGACCTCGCGATGTCCTGGGAGGCGCCGGTGGACCACGCCTTCCTGAGCCCGGTGAACACGATGCACGGCACGCGGCCGATCCCCCCGCTGGTGCCCATCTGGGTGAACTCCTTCGTGGCGCCCCAGCCGACGCCGAGGCGCTGCTTCGACTTCGGCCGGCATATCGCGCGCGTGGTGGCGGCGGGCCCGTGGAACGTGGGCATCATCGCCACCGGCGGGCTCTCCCACTTCCCCGAGCTGTCCCTGCCGCGGGTCGGCGAGACCGACACCGTCTTCGACCGCAAGCTGATCCACTGGATGGAGGCGGGCGAGCACGAGCCGCTGCGCAACCTCGGGATCGACGAGCTGCACAAGACGGGCGAGCACGAGTTCCTCAACTGGATGGTGCTGCTGGGGGCGGTGACCCCGGCGCGCGCCCAGGTGCGCTACTTCGGCGAGCTGCCGCGGATCAACCTGGCCGCCGTCGAGTGGAGCCTGCCGTGAGCCGCTACGCGGTGAACAGCCTGCTGTACCGGCTGAAGAAGGACCCGGAGTACCGGGCGAGCTTCCAGACCGACGCGCGCGCGGCCCTGGCCGGGCTCGACCTCACCGAGGCGGAGCGCGCGGCCTTCGTGGCGCGCGACGTGCGCCGGATCAACGAGCTCGGCGGCTACCTGCACCTCGTGATGTCGGTGCCGGGCCTCGCGGCCCACTGAGGAGGCGACATGAAGCTCGTCCGCTACGGCCGCGCCGGCGCCGAGAAGCCCGGGTTGATCGACGCCGAGGGGCACCTGCGCGATCTCTCCCGGCTGATCCGGGACGTCACTCCGGAGACGCTCACGCCCGCGGTGCTCAAGCGGCTGCGCGCGGCGAAGCCGTCGCAGACGCCCCTCGTCAAGGGCAAGCCCCGGCTCGGCTGCCCGATGGCCGGCATCGGCAAGATCGTCTGCATCGGCCTGAACTACACCGATCACGCGGAAGAGGTGAAGATGGCGCTCCCCAAGGAGCCCACGATCTTCATCAAGGCCAACAGCGCGATCAGCGGGCCGGGCGATCCGATCGCGCGGCCGCGCGGCGCGGTGAAGCTCGACTACGAGGTGGAGCTGGTGGCGGTGATCGGCCGCGCCGCCCTCAACGTGGAGGAAGGCAGCGCGCTCCGGTACGTGGCCGCCTACTGCCTGATGAACGACGTCTCCGAGCGCGCGTTCCAGATGGAGCACGGGGGCGGGACCACCAAGGGCAAGAGCTGCGACACCTTCGCGCCCATCGGTCCCTGGCTGGTCACCGCGGACGAGATCGCCGACCCGCAGGCGCTCGGTCTGTGGACCACCGTCAACGGCGAGCGGCGCCAGCAGGGCAGCACGCGGGACATGGTCTTCCCGGTGCGCCAGCTCGTGTCCTACGTGAGCCGCTTCATGTCGCTCCGGCCCGGCGACATGCTGTCCACCGGCACCCCCGCCGGGGTGGGCCACGGAGCCCGGCCGCCGCGCTACCTCGACGACGGCGATGTGGTCGCGATGGGCATCGACGGCCTCGGGACCCAGCAGCACCGGGTGGTCGCCCCGCGCTCGTGATCCTCGTCGAGCACGGCACCATCATCACGGTGGATGCCGGGCGGCGGATCCTCACCGACGGCTCCGTCCTGATCGACGGAGCCGAGATCGTCCAGGTCGGGCCCGCCCGCGAGATCCGGCCGCCGCGGGTGCCGGACCGGGTGATCGACGCGCGGCGGATGGTGGTGACCCCCGGCTTCGTGGACACCCACGTGCACCTCTCCGAGCACCTCAACCGCGGGCTGCTCCTCGACGACATCCCGGTGGACCGCTACCTGCCCGACTGGCTGATCCCGCTCTACTCGGTGATGACCGCGGAGGACGAGGAGCACGCGGCGCTCCTGGCCGGCATCGAGATGATCCGCACCGGCACCACCACGTTCTGCGAGGCGGGCACGCTCTTCGAGGTGGGCGCGGTGGCGGGGGCGATGGAGCGGCTCGGCATGCGGGCGATCCTCGGCCGCTGGACCTGGGACCTCGAGACGGGGCCGGACCGCATGCGCCAGAGCACCCGGGAGGCGCTGCGCGCGAACGAGGCGATGCTGGAACAGGTCAATGATCGCGGTCGGGAAGATCGGCTCGTGTCCGCGTGGCCGCTGCTGCTCGGATTCGGCACCTGCTCCGAGGACCTGATCCGGGGGGCCCACGCGCTGGCCGACCGGCACGGGGTCGGCTGGGGGATGATGCATCTGGCCTCGCACCCCTCGCGGAAGACGCGGGACAACCTGTCGCTGGCCACCCTCGACGGCTGGGGCGTGCTCGGGCCGAACGCGAAGCTCTCGCACATGGTCTACCTGGACGAGGCGGACATCGCCTTGCTCGCGCGGCGCGGGGTCAAGATCAGCCACTGCCCCACCGCCGGGCTCAAGCACACCAAGGGGCTGGCCGCGCACGCGCGCGTGCCCGAGATGCTGGCGGGGGGCGTGTGCGTCTCGCTGGGGGGCGACAGCGGGAACGGATCGAATCACTTCGACATGCTGCGGATGATGTACCTGGTCGCCAACATCTACAAGGACGCGCGCCTCGACGTCACCGTGATGCCGCCCGAGACGGTGCTGGAGATGGCGACGATCCGCGGGGCGGAGTCGCTCCTGATGGAGCGCCGCATCGGCTCGATCGAGGCGGGCAAGCGCGCCGACCTGGTGTTCTACGATCGCGATCAACCGGAATGGCGGCCGCTGCTCAACCCGCTCAACAACCTGGTCTACGCGGCGACCGGATCGAGCGTGCGCAGCGTGATGATCGACGGCCGGCTCGTGCTCGACGAGGGCCGCATCACCACGGTGGACGAGCGGGCGATCTACGAGCGGGTGGAGGCGCTGGCCCGGGACCAGGTGCGGCGCGCCGGGCTCACCATCGAGAGCAAGTGGCCGACTACAGGATGAAGCCCTTGAATCCCTTGCGGGCCAGCGCCTCGCGGGCCGACTCGGCCTGCTCGCGCGAGGCGAAGCCGCCGATCCGCACCACGTACGGCACCGCGGACGACTCGATCCGCCGGACGTCGGCGGGATAGCCGTCGCGCTTCACCCGCTCCGCGAGCTGCCCGGCCTGCCTGGCGTTCTTGAAGGCCGCGATCTGGACCGTGAACGTCCGCCGGGCGGCCGCGGGCGGCGCGGTGGCCGCGGGCGGCGCCGGCTTCGTCTCCCTGGCGACGGTGGGGACGATGGCGGGCGGCTTCGTCTCCTTCGCGACGGGTGCGACCGCGGGGTGTGTCGGCTTCGTCTCCTTCGCGGCCGGGGGCTTCGGGAGGCTGACCGGCGGCGCCGTGGCGGGCGGCGCCGCGACCGCGGGCGGTCCCGTCTCGACCACCGCGGCGCCCGAGGGCTTGGCGGTCACGGTGGCGATGACCGATTCCGGCGCCGGCTCGCGCCGGGACTGAGGCGGCGGGCCGATGTCGTACCAGCCGAGCCACTGCGGGATCGCGAAGACCAGCACGAAGGTGACGGCGGCGGCCGCGATCCCGATCCACATGCCGCGGAACGGCGAGTCCGTCGGCTCTTCCATCTCGTCGTCGGTCTCGTCGTCGAGCCACGCGGGCTCCTCGAGGGTCGGGAACTTCATCTGCGCGTCGTCCGCGCGCGCGCGCGTACCCTCGCGGGAGAGATCGCGCTCGTCGGGCTCGTGGTGGTCGTCGTGCTCGCGTCGGGTCTCGTGTTCGATCAGCATAGTCTCGGTTTAGCATGGCCCCCGCCGCCCTCCGGCAAGAATAAGCGCCGCGTCGGGTGACGCTCCGCGGCAGTGAAAAAAACTCCCGGCGCCCGGCTTGACTCGCCGCATCGCGCGACGTAGCGTTCACCCGTTCCCGACGACGTCAACCCCTCGGAGGAGCCCATCCATGGAGATGACCGGACATACAGGCATGCGCCTCAAGGATCGAGTGGCCCTGGTGACCGGCGCGGGCTCCGGCATCGGCCGCGCCATCGCGCTGCGCTTCGCCCAGGAAGGAGCGCGGGTGATCGTCAACGACCTCGAGCAGGAGACGGCCCAGCAGACGGTGGACGCGATCGCGGCGGGGAGCGAGGCGGCGCGGGGGCGCGCGCTCGCCGCCGACGTGGCCGACTCGGGGCAGGTGAAGCGGATGTTCGCGGAGGTCGACCGCGAGTTCGGCGCCCTCGACATCCTGGTCAACAACGCGGGGATCGCGGAAGGGGCGCCGGGCGATCGGGAGAAGATCCGCGCGCGGTCGGAGGCGCGCATGGGCGAGCTCCTGGCGGGCGGGCCGGTGACCACCCACTGGGACCTCTCCCAGGAGATGGCCGACGAGGTCTGGCATCGGATGATCGGCGTGCATCTCAACGGGACCTTCTTCTGCACGCGCGAGGCCCTGCGCCTGATGGCCCGCCGCAGCCGCGGTGCGATCATCAACATGTCGAGCGTGGCCGCGCTCATGGGGCTCGAGGCCGCCCCGCACTACAGCGCGGCCAAGGGCGGGATCCTGGCCTTCACGCGCGCGATCTCGCGCGAGGTCGCCTCGCGCGGGATCCGGGTGAACGCGATCTGCCCGGGCTACATCGACACGCCCATGACCCGGCCCATGTCGCCGGTCTCGCAGCGGCTGATCGTCGCGCGTACCCCGCTCGGGCGCTGGGGCGAGCCGGAGGAGATCGCGGCCACCGCCGCCTTCCTGGCCTCCGACGACGCCTCCTACTTCACGGGGCAGTGGCTCTCGCCCAACGGCGGCCTCTTCATCGGATAGCTGGGTATGGGGACCCCGATCTAGCGCGCGACGCGGATGATGGCTGCGCGGGCCAGGGCGTCGGCGCGGTCGTTCAGGGGGTCGCCGCTGTGGCCGGCGACCTTGTGCCAGGTGACGTCGTGGCGCTCGAGGGCCAGGGCGATCAGCGGCTCCCAGAGGTCGCGGTTCTCCACCGGCTTCTTCTGGGAGTTGATCCAGCCGTTCTTCCGCCAGCGCTCGTACCACCGGTCGCGAAAGCAGTTGATGACGTACGCGCTGTCGCTGTAGATGGCGACGCGCCGCCGGCCCGCGAGCGAGCGGAGGCCTTCGAGCGGGGCGGTCAGCTCCATGCGCTGGTTGGTGGTGGGGTTCTCGCCGCCCGAGAGCTCGAGCTCGCGGCCCTCCTCGATGAGGAGGGCCCCCCAGCCGCCCGGCCCGGGATTGCCCGAGCAGGCGCCGTCCGTGTACATGACGATCGGGGACTGCGTCGGCACTACCGACCCCTCGGGGTGAGGGGGAGGCTCAGGAGGGCCAGTAGAGGTAGCGGCCGCAGGACTCGCAGGGGATCAGCGAGGCTTGCGCGCGGAGCTCCTGCAGGCGCTGCGGCGTGATCGTCATGCGGCAGGCCCCGCAGAAGTTCGGCTTGGTCACCGGCGCCAGCGCCACCCCGCCGCGGGCGCGCAGGATCCGATCGTAGTCGCCCAGGATGGGGCCGGGGAGCTGGCCGGCCAGCTCCTTGCGCTCGGTGCGGACCCCGGCGAGATCGGCCTCGACCGCGCGGAGCTGCTCCTTCGCGGTGGCCTCCTGGCCACGGCCCTCGGCCTCGCGCTGCTTGAAGCGCGCCTCGGCCTCCCGGATGTCGCCGGCCAGCCGCTCCTGGGCCTCCATGAGGACCAGGATCTCCTCCTCCATCTTGGCTTTTTCCTGCTTGATGTCCTCGATCTCGATCAGGACCGCGGAGTACTCCTTGTTGGTCTTGACCTCGTAGAGGCGGGCTTCGTTCTTGCTGCGCTTGGCCTGGACGACCTCCAGGTCCTTTTCCTTGGCGCGCTGGTCCTTGCGGGCGGCGTCGAGCCGGGCCTTGGCCTGCTCGACCTGCTTCCGGGCGTCATCGAGAGCGGCGTGGATGGCGGCGATCTCCTTGGGGAGCCGCGCGGCGTCCGCCTCGAGAGCGGCGATGCGCGAGTCGATCGCCTGCAGATTGATCAGTGTCTGGAGCTTCTGGTCCACTATCTCCCTGCTCGCGTTCGGTAAAGCATTATTGATATCCGCTCGGCTCGCCTTCGGCTGCGCCTCGCCATGCTACTGCCCCTGTCCAACCGTATTGGTGGGCCCACTTGGACTCGAACCAAGACCGGACCGGTTATGAGCCGGGGGCTCTGCCAATTGAGCTATGGGCCCGTCGGCCATCATACCACTGCGCCCGGGGCTCACGATTCCAGGAAGCTCCGCAGCTTCTTGGAGCGCGAGGGATGCCGCAGCTTGCGCAGGGCCTTGGCCTCGATCTGGCGGATGCGCTCGCGGGTGACCGCGAAGTCCTGGCCGACCTCCTCCAGCGTGTGCTCGCAGCCGTCGGAGAGGCCGAAGCGCAGCCGCAGGACCTTCTCTTCTCGAGGCGTGAGCGAGTTGAGCACCTTGTTGGTCTGCTCCCGCAGGGAGAGGCCGATCATGCTCTCGACCGGCGAGCCCACCTGCTTGTCCTCGATGAAGTCGCCCAGGTGGCTGTCCTCCTCCTCGCCGATGGGCGTCTCGAGCGAGATAGGCTCCTGGGCGATCTTGAGGACCTTGCGGACCTTGTCCACCGGCACTTCCATCTTGACCGCGATCTCCTCGGGGGTGGGCTCGCGGCCCAGCTCCTGGACCAGCTGCCGGGAGGTCCGGATCAGCTTGTTGATGGTCTCGATCATGTGCACCGGGATCCGGATGGTGCGGGCCTGGTCCGCGATGGCGCGGGTGATCGCCTGCCGGATCCACCAGGTGGCGTAGGTCGAGAACTTGTAGCCGCGGCGGTACTCGAACTTGTCGACCGCCTTCATCAGGCCGATGTTGCCCTCCTGGATCAGGTCCAGGAACTGCAGGCCCCGGTTCGTGTACTTCTTGGCGATCGAGATCACGAGCCGCAGGTTGGCC
>DATFGS010000126.1:0-8007 GCA_035249225.1 Candidatus Methylomirabilota bacterium
GCAGCCCCTGTGGGCCGACGTGGACGGCCACCTCCGGCGGGTTGGCTTCGCCCCGATGGCATTTCTCGAGACCCGCCGCTGGCGGCGGCCGGCGGCCGCCGGCCGCGACGGGCACGGCCGACTCCACGCGCCGGGGCAGCTCGTGCATGCCGACCTGCTCTACCTGCGTGAGCCCGAGGCCCTCGACGGCGGTACCGAGGCGGGCGCTCGGGCCCTGGTGACCCTCGCGCTCCTGGCGCTCACCTATGGCCACGCCGACCTAGCCGCGGCCGCGTTCGCGCGCCCGGGCGTCGAGGCGTGGGCGCAGACGGCGCACCGCGTGGACGTGGCGCGCGGGCTCGATGTCGCGTGGCGCACGCTCGACCGACGGCACCGCGAAGGCGAGCGGCGCCGGCTCCTGGGCGACGTAAAGGGGTTCCTGCGCCGTGGGGTGAGGCGATGAGGGTGGTCGACCGCTCGCGCGCGGAGGCCCGTACGGTGCCCGCCGGGAACCGCGTGCTTGAAGGGACCTTCATCTCGCCGGTGACCCGGCGCCCTCTCGTGCGCGCCGCCGCGGGCCACGATCTGGTGACCGAGGACGAGGCCGAGCGCTTCCCGATCCTCGCGGGTGACGTGCCCGACCTGCGGCCCGGGGCGGTCGCGCTGACCGGGGAGGAGATGGCGGCGGTGGACGCCCGGCTCGATCAGCTCTGGGAGAACGGCGACCGGGGCCCGGAACCGCCGCGTACCATCACGCCCGCGAACGCCCGCGCGGCGCGCGGTTTCTGGAGAACGGTCGCGCGCGCGGAATCCTCGGCCTACGCCCGGTGGTGGCTCCGCGGCCGGCGGCCCTACACCCAGGCCGACAGCATGGCGATCTACCGCGAGGTCACCGACACCTACCCGAACGCACTGCGGCGGCGGGTGTGGGTGACGATGGGGCGCTCGGTCGGCACCGCGCCCATCGAGACGTTCAAGCGGCTGAGCCTCGAGCCCATCCTGGATCTGATGCGGGCCGAGGGGCTTCGCTCGGTCCTCGACTTCGGGTGCGGCTGGGGCGCCAACACCATCCTGCTGCGCCAGCAGGCGCCGAACGCGCAGGTGTGGTCCTTCGACGCGAGCCCGTACCGCGTGCTGTCGGCGCGGTATAACCTGGAGCGCCTGAAGCTAGCGCCTTACCGACTCTTCGTGGCTGACGGCAGCCGGCTGCCGCTGCCCGACGGCTCGATCGACCTCGTCTTCACCACCCACGTGCTCGAGCAGATGGCCGAGGTGCTGCCAGCCGCGCTCGCCGAGATCCACCGCGTGGCCCGCCGCTTCGCGGTCCACGTGGAGCCCGGGACCCGATTCGCGCGCTGGCCCCACCGCCTCCGGGTGCGTCGCCTCGGCTACCCGCGCGATATCGTCGAGCGCTCGCAGGCGCTCGGCTGGACGGTGCGCGAACACCGGCCCGCCGAGCCCGGCTGGGGCAAGGCCCCCGGTGAGCTGATCGTGCTGGCCCGATGACGACGCCGGGTGCGCGCATGACGAGGCGGGCCATCCGGCGGGCCGCGTGGTGGGAGGAGCCCGCCGAGTTCTTCGGGCTCCCCCCGACGCTCCTGCGGCAGGCCATTGCTCCGCGCCGGGTCGAGGCGGGGGAGGAGCCGCCCGCGGTCCGCGCCGCCCGCGCGGAGCTCGAGCGGCGCTTCATGTCGCCGGGGAGCGTGGCGCTGCTCGAGCGGGTGCGCACCGCGCCCCCCGATGCGCTCACCGACGAGGAGCGCTCCCGTTCCTGGCAAGACTACATCTTCGTCTGCGTCAACGCGGAGCGGCGCGCCTTCGAGCGCATGGACTGGTACGACCGGGTGCTCGCCGGGGTGGCCGCGCCGCTGCTCGACGCCCGTGGCCGCCTTATCGTGGTGGACTACGGCTGCGGCTCCTCCCTATTCACGCGCCTGCTCGCCGAGGACTGGGGCGAGCGGGTGACTCCGGTGTCGGTGGACGTGGGCCGCCACGCGGTGGAGTTCTCGGTCACGCGCAATCGGCTCTACAGCCCCGCCGCCCGCGGCATCCTGGTCGAGGACGTCATGGCCCCGCTCCCGCTCGGCGGCGCCGACCTCATCCTCGCCTACGGGGTCTTCGAGCATCTGCCGAACGCGCCCGCCCAGATCCAGGGGCTGATCGACGCGCTGGCCCCGGGCGGCGTCCTCATCGAGAACTACTCGGGCCACTCCTCCGAGGTGCCGCACAAGTCGGACACGTGGAGCGCGTACCGCACGCGCGACGAGAACCTCGACCGTCTGAGCCGGCAGCTCACGCTGCTCCACGGCGTGCTGCCCGAGCGCCGTGACAGCGTGTACGCGCGCGATCGCGGGGAGCGCTACTGGCTCAAGGCCCCTATCGATGAGGCCCTGCGCGACCGAATGGCCGGGCGGCTGCGCCGGAGTGACGCGCGGTGGCGCCGCCTCTGGCGGGGGCTGGGGCGCCGCGCCCGCGCGGTACTGCCGACGCGAGACCATGGACAAGTGACCCGGCCGATCCCGGCCGATGCGAGGAGGTCGAGCGAGTGAGCCGTTGGACGAAGACCAAGGCGAAGGCCAAGGAGCGCATCCGGGACTTCATCGGCATCTACCGCTCGGGCCACCACGACTACGTCATCCGGGGCGGCAAGGTGATCCCGAACGACAACATCGTGGGACAGAGCAACCTGGCCCGCTTCACGGTCATGGCGCCGGTGTGGAACGACGCGGTGGCCGGACGGCGGGTGCTGGACATCGGCGCCAACCTGGGCTTCTTCTCGCTCAAGGCCCTCGAGCACGGGGCGTCGCACGTGACCTCGCTCGAGCTGCTGCCCGAGCTGTGGAAGCGCCTGCGCCGCATCAAGGCGCGGCACCGTCGCTGGATCGGGGACCGCTGGACCATCAAGCCCGGCGACTTCTTCGACGACCTGGTGGAGTGTGACACCGTGTTCATGTTCGGCATCACCTACCACATGGTGCGTCACGGGATGAACCGCAAGGTGCTGCCGGAGGAGGGCGCCTACCGCGAGCTCTTCGCCCGCATCTCGAAGCTCGCCTCGCACGGGGTGCTCGCCGAGTGGGGGCCGCCCAAGCGCCCGAGCTTCGAGCCCTCGCCCTACTGGGATCAGTTCTCCTACGAGCGCTTTCGCCAGGCCCTTTCCGAGTTCTTCCCTCACGAGCGCTACCTCGGGCGGCACGAGTACTACGGATCCGGGCGTGAGGATCCCATCCGCCACGTGCACTACGCGACGAAGGTGCTCCTGAGCGTGGACGCGAGCGGGCCGGAACGGACCGGCCGTTGAGCCTCACCGCGATCCAGTCCGCCTACGTGCGGGAGGTGCTGGCCCGGTCCCCGCTGCTGGCGTTCAACGAGGCCGATCGCACCTTCGACATCACGGTGGCGGAGCCGACGTGGGCCCAGCTCGAGTCGCTCGGGCCGGCCATCCAGAAGCTACGGAACACGCCGCCCGCGATGCCGTTCAGCGGGCTCACGGTGGATCGGCTCGTCATGGGTTACCGGGACCGGTGCCTGCAGCGCTACATGATCCAGCGCGCCCAGGAGCGACGCACCCACGCGCAGACGTGCTGGGTGCGCTTCGCGGAGAACACCTACTGCGTGGGCCGCACCGATCCCGGCGAGGCCTTCGACGACGACGCGCGGGCCCAGGTGCTGGACGGGCTCGCGGCCCGGAGGGACAGCCACATCTACGCGTCGATCGGGCGCGTGTGGCGGCGGGATCCGTCGCTGGTCAAGGCGGTGCAGCGTGACCGGGACGGCTTCGTCATGTTCATGGCCGAGATTCCGATCATCACGCTCCAGTGGCAGTGGAAGATCCGCTTCGCGATCGATCGCTGGATGCGGCGGCTCGGTCTCCGTCCCGACGAGGACCGGGTGGTGGGCATCGTGCGCAGCATCGAGGCGCGCGGCTGGAGCAACGAGCTGGCCCGCTCGCCGTCGTCGAGCGTGCTTGGCTTCTCGCGGGCCACGGGGAACTACGCGGCGATCACCGGCCGCCACCGGCTGGCCGCCGCCCGCTATCTCTTCGACCACGGCCGGCTCGCCGGTTCCACGTTCATCGAGGTCCCGATCGTCACCTATCCCTGGGCGACCTGGCCCTTCTCCCGCCCGCATCCCGACACCCCGCTCTGCGAGGAGTGCCGGTGACCGAGCCGAGCCTGAACGCGGCGGCGCGCGCGCCGGCGGACGCCCGAGAGATCGCGTGCCCGCTCTGCGGCACGACGGGCGGCCCGCGCCTGCGCGGCTATGACCGCAAGGCCGGCCGCGAGGTCTTCGAGTTTCTCGGGCTGCCCGCGGGCACGAGCCAGTGGACAGCGTGCGCCGGCTGCGGTTTCGTCTACCAGAACCCGCGCCCCGATCCGGCGCGTGTGATCGCCCTCTACGAGCGCGGGCTCTACCGCGAGCATCGCGAGTACAGCGAGCGCTTCTTCCGCAATCGGTACCGCTACCCGGTGGAGCACTACCGCTGGCTGGCCGGCCGCGTCGGCGTGCCGCCGGCCGCGCGCATCCTCGACATCGGGGCGGGCTTCGGCGGCGCGGTACGGGCCTTTCGCGACCTGGGCGTGCGCGCGGAAGGGATCGAGGCCGATCCCGGGCTCTGCGCGGCCGCTCCCGCGCGCTTCGGGGTCGAGCTGCGGCCGGGCGACGTGGAGACGGTGCCGCTCGGCGACGCGGCCTGGGACGTCATCTATTCCGCGCACACGCACGAGCACTTCGCGGACGTGGTCGGCGTCACGCGGCGGCTGCGCCGGCTGCTCGTCCCGGGCGGTCAGCTGTTGATTGTGCTGCCCACCTTCCGCTTCGGCGCGCGCAACGCCCAGGGCTTTCTCAACGTCTTCCATCTCTCGATGTTCACCGCGCGGACGCTCGCGAGCCTGTTCGTGCGGACCGGCTTCGAGCCGCTGGCCTTCCGTTATCCCCTCGAGCACTCGCGGCCCGAGGTGTGGGGCATCGCCCGGCGGGTCGAGGGCGCGCCCGCCGCGGCGCCCCGGCCGGACGCGGCCCGGCGCGTGGCCTGGGAGATCGAGCGCGCCCCGGCCTTCTTCGAGCGGCTCTACCGGGTGACCGACGTGCCGTTGCGCGGGGCCCGGGCGCTGCGCCGGCGCCTCGAGGGCCGGACGCGATGGCCGGAGTGGACGGGGTCGCGCGCGTGAAGATCGTGATCGTGGCGCCCAAGATCAACCTGGAGACGGGCGGGGGCAGTCACTTCACGCTCGCCCTGGTGTGCCGGGGCCTGCATGAGCGGGGCGTGGACGTCACGGTCTGCTCGCTCGCCCCTACCGCGGAGCCGTCGGCGGAGGCGCTCCGCAAGCTCGGCGTCACGCTGGTGGACCTGCCCACGGGCCCCGGGGCCGCCGCGGACGCGGCCGGGCGGATCGCGGCCGCGATCTATGTGGCCTACGGGCCGCTGCCGATCGCCTTCGACCTCAAGCGGCGCGTTCCCGGCCGGCGGGTGATCGCGTACCTCAACACGCTCTCCGGCTTCTGCACGAACGTGCTCGAGCAGCGTGACGGCTGCTGGCTGACCTGCGGGCACGCGGATCGCGTCCGCCACCACCCGGGCCGCCCCGCGTCGCGCCTGGCCTACCTCGCCACCGGGTGGAGCACGGTCGCCGCGCTCGCGCGCGACTACCGGGCGCTGGACGCGGTCGCCTTCGACTCGGCGCCGCTGCGGGATGCCTACGGGCCGGTGTACGGAGTGCCGGTCGCGCAGACGCGCGTGCTGCCCGAATGTATCGACTTCGACGCGATCCGGCTGGCCGCCGCGCCGCGCGCCGGCGGCGACGGGACGGTGGAGGTGCTCTTCGTCGCCGCGCTCGCAGGCTACAAGGGCGCGAGCCTGCTCGTGGACGCTCTCCGACGCGTCCGGGGGCCGTGGCGCCTCAGCGTGTTCGGCGACGGGCCCGATCGGCCGGTGGTGGAGGCCTTCCGCGCCGAGCGGCCGGACCAGGTCGCCTTCCACGGCCACGTGGACAACCGCCGGCTCTTCGCGGAGCTGGCTGGGCGCCCGTTCGTGTTCGTCCATCCGTGTCTCTGGTTCGAGGCGTTCGGCCGCGCGGTGATCGAGGCGATGGCCCTCGGGCTCCCGGTCGTGGTCCCCGACGTGGGGGGCCCGGCGTGGTTGGTGGAGGACGGCGTCACCGGCCTGCACTACCACCACCGGGACTCGACGGATCTGGCCCGGCGGATCGAGTGGGCGGCGCGGCACCCCGCCTCGATGGCGGCGATCGGTGAGCGGGGCGTGGAGACGGCGCGCCGCTTCGACTATCGGGCCGTCGCGGCCATCTGGCACGAGACCCTCGCGGAGCTGGCGGCGTGAGCAGCAGCGGCCCGGGGCGCTGGATCTACGAGTTCTACCGGCACAACCGCGGCGGGGTGCACGTCGCCCTGCTGCTCACGGTGCTGGCCTCGCTCGTGGAGGTGGTGAGCATCGCGCTGTACTACCCGGTGTTCGCGCTGCTCACCGGCACGCCGGTCGCAGAGGGCGTGGCCAGCCGGCTGTTGGCCCGCGCGGCCGGGCTCGTCGGACAGCCGCCCGCGCTCGCCGCGGTGCTCGCGGTGCTCGTCGGCCTGGTGGTCGTGCGGGCGGTGTGCCTCTACGTCGCGCGGGTGGTCTCGAACCGCTACGAGCTGCGCTTCCAGCTCCAGCTCAAGCAGGACTTCCTGCGCCGGTTCGCGGCTTCCACGTGGGCCTTCGTGATCCAGCACAAGTCGGGCTCGCTGCTGAATATCTTCTCGCAGTACACCGGCGACGCGAGCCGCGGTCTCTTCTGCCTGCTCGAGTTCCTGATCGACCTGGTGGCCTGCCTAGCCTACGTGAGCTTCGCGCTGTTCGTCTCCCCCGCGCTCGCCGCCTTCATCGTGGTGGCGGGCCTGGTGGCGGGGCCGCTGCTCCGCTGGATCTACCGGCTCATCCGCTCGCTCGTGGCCGAGCGCATCCAGGTCCAGGACCGCCTGGCCGACAAGTTCCTCGACTACTTGCGCGGGTTCAAGACGTTCAAGAGCATGGGGATCGAGGCCCTCTACCTGCGCGAGCTCGGCCGCGACCTCTCCACGTTCACCGACAACGCGCGCCGCTCCTACGGGGCGCAGCTCGCCCTGGCCCAGGTCGGCGAGCCGCTCTTCGCGGTGGTTGGCGCGCTCTTCCTGCTCGTCGCCTACTACTGGTTCCGGGTCGGGATGGAGACCATCATCATCTTCTTCGCCCTGCTCACCCGGACCTACTCGCGCCTCTCGAGCTTGCAGGTGAACCTGGGCCGCCTGGTCGGGCACACCCCGGCCATCCGCGCGTGCGTGGAGTTCGACGCGCTGGCCCGCGCGGCCGCCGAGCCCGAGGCGGGCCGGCCCCTGACCGGGCCGATCGCCACCATCGAGCTCGACCACGTCGGGTTCGTGTACCCCGACGGCACGCGGGTGTTCGAGAACGTGTCGCTGCGGCTCGGCGTGGACCGCGGGCTGATCGCCCTGGTGGGGCCGTCGGGAGCGGGTAAGTCCACGCTGCTCGACCTCTTCGCGGGCCTGCTGCGGCCCACTGAGGGCGTGTTCCGCATCAACGGCATCGACGTACGCGAGATCGATCTACGCGCCCTCCGCGCACGGGTGGGCGTGGTGCCCCAGAGCCCGATCCTCTTCAACCGCTCGGTGCGGGAGAACATCAGCCTGCGCGAGGAGGCGTTGACCGACGCGGCGCGCGTCGAGGAGGCGGCCCGCCAGGCGGACGCGCACGAGTTCATCACGCGGCTGCCCGAGGGCTACGACGCGCGCATGGGCGACGACGGTGCCTCGCTCTCGGTGGGGCAGATCCAGCGGCTGTCCATTGCGCGGGCCCTCTACCAGCAGCCCGAGATCATGTTCTTCGACGAGCCCACCAGCGCGCTCGATCCGGCCTCGACCACCGAGGTCATGAGCGTGATCGAGCGGATCGCCGAGCGCTACCCGGTGTTCCTGATCACCCACAGCCCCGAGGTGCGCCGGCACGCGCAGTGGCTGCTGCTCGTGGACGAGGGCCGG
>DATFGS010000127.1:0-6827 GCA_035249225.1 Candidatus Methylomirabilota bacterium
GGGTCGATGGTCATGGTGAAGCGCCCGAGGAAGTCGGCGCCCAGGAAGCCGTCGATGGTCAACGGTGGGCTCGTGGTGCTGTCCAGGACACCGATCTCGTACATCGCGACCTGCAGGTTGTCGACCTGGGCCGCGCCGACCATCATCGACTTCACGCGGATCAGCGCCACGTCGACCTCCTGTCCGTTGGCCATCCGGGCCTTCGACCTGGCGGCGCCGCTTCCGGTGGGCACCTCGAGCCCCGCGCGGCGGGCGAGCTGCGGCGAGATCACGGTGATATTGGCGCCCGTATCGAGCAGCAGGGTCGCCCGGTGCGTCTCGTTCAGCACCACCGGGACGAGGTCCCGATTGCCTATCGTCTGAATCGCTACCGCGCTGACCCGGGGCCCCGGGCGGGCGCCGGTCGGGTCGGCGCCCGGCCCCGACTCGACGATCCGGGCGGGGCTCGTCGCCCGTCCGGCCGCGGCCAGCCTCGCGGGGGCCTTCTCGTTGAAGCAGGCTCTGAACGCCGGCACGACCGGTCGTCCGCCCGGAAGCACGGTGACGTGGACCTGCCCGTCGTCGTCGACCCGGTCGACCCGGAGCGACGCCTGCTTGCCGTCCGCGCACTCCATCGCCACCGCCCAGAGGGCCGCCCGGCGCGGATCCGGCTCCGACGTGGCGGACGTCGGGGCTGTCGGCGTCGAGCAGCCTCCGAGCAGACCGAGCAGCACGAACCCGGCGCCGATGACCGTTCGCTCTCTTGCCACCCCCCGAGCGTGGCGCCGAGAACCGGCAATTGGCAAGAAGTACGTCGCGGCCCTCTGGTAGCATGACGCGCGATGAGCCCCGCCGATCTCGGTCCCCACGTCTCGCTCGAGCGCATGAACCGCTTCCAGGAGCCGGAGGCGCGGCGGATCATCGGCGAGCTGGGGCTGCCGGCCGGATCGCGCGGGCTCGACGTGGGCTGCGGCGTCGGGCTCTACGCGCTCTGGCTGGCCGAGGCGGTCGGACAGGGCGGCCGGGTGGTGGCCATCGAGCCGGAGGTGGCCAAGGTCGAGGCGGCGCGCGCGCTCGTGAGGGGCGAAGCCGCCGGCGACCGCCTCGAGTTCCAGCAGGGTGACGGCACTGCGATTCCCTTGCCCGACCGGAGCGTGGACTGGGTCTGGTGCGGGGACGTGCTCCACCACATCGTCGACACCGAGAAGGCCCTGCGGGAGTGTCTCCGGGTGGTGCGGCCCGGCGGCCGCGTCATCGTCAAGGAGTCGCAGGTCTTCTCGGCGATGTTCCTGCCCGGTCATCCGGAGCTCGAGCGGCGCATCCAGCTCGCCGAGATCCGCCGCACGCTGGACGAGGGGGCGGGGCGGTCGTTCCAGGAGCGGCGGCAGACCACGCCCGCCTCCCTCCGCTCGGTCGGGCTCGCGAGCATGGCGATGCGCACCTACACCCTGGAGCGACGCGCGCCGCTGGGCCCGGCCGACCATGACTACATCCAGCGCACCGTGTTCTCGCGCAACTGGGGCGATCGACTGCGGGAGCTGCTGAGCGCGGACGACTGGCGGGAGCGGAGCCGGCTCTGCGACGAGAGCTCGCCGGCGAACGTGCTGCGAAGCCCCGACTACTACTGCCTCTACCCCATCACGGTCTTCTCGGCGCGCCGCCCCGCCTGACGCCGCGGGGCGCCGCTACTTCGCGGCGTCGGTCAGCACCTTGCTCGGCACGGCCAGCGCCCGGGCCAGCCGACCGAGGGCCGACGGCGACAGGTTCACCTTCTGGCCCGATTCGGCCAGGGTGATGTAGCTGAGCGCGAGCTGTGCGCGCTCGGCGAGCTGCGCCTGGGTGAGGCCCTGACGCTCGCGCAGTTCCCGCACCAGCTCGCCCAGGCTCTTCTCGCCCGGGCTCATTGCAGATCCGACGCCTCGACGTCGCGCGCGGCCAGCAGGCGCCGCAGGTGCTGGAGCGCGGTACCCTCGATCTGCCGCACGCGCTCGCGCGTGAGGTTCAGGCGCTGGCCGATGCGCTCGAGGGTCATCGGCTCCTCGCCGCCGAGGCCGAAACGCAGCGTCACCACCGTGCGCTCCCGGTCGGGCAGGTCCTGGAGCACGCCGGCCAGGTCGGCGCGGGCGCGGAGCATGGCGGCCAGCCCGCTGCCCGCCGCCGCGTTCGGATCCTCGACCGTCTCCCCCAGGTTGCCCTTGCCGTCCTCGCCGGTCGGCTTGTCGAGCGAGACCGGATGCTGGCGCAGGCTCTCGAGCTGCTCCAGCTCGCCCGCCGGCCGCTTCATCACCGCCGCGACCTCCTCGAGCGTCGGCGGGCGCCCGAGTTTCTGGGTGAGCACGTTGCGCTGCTTCAGGTACTGCGACAGCAGCAGCTCGACGTGGACGGGCAGCCGGATCGTCCGGGCCTGGTTGGCGAGAGCGCGCACCACCGCCTGGCGGATCCACCAGGTGGCGTAGGTCGAGAAGCGCGTGCCGCGGTCGGGCCGGAACTTGCGGGCGGCGTGCAGCAGCCCGACATTGCCCTCCTCGATCAGGTCGAGGAGCGAGAGGCCGCGGTGGAGATAGCGCCGCGCGATCCGGACGACCAGCCGCAGGTTGGCCTCGACGAGCCGCTTCTGGGCCTCGGCGTCGCCACCCTGGACGCGCCGGGCCAGGTCCTGTTCTTCCTCCGGGGTCAGCAGCTTGACCCGGGAGATCTCCTGCAGGTAGAGCGCGATCAGCTCGCGGCTGCGGTCGCCCGCCTCGGGGGCGTCGGGTTTCTCGCCGAGCTCGGCGGGATCCTTGTCGAGCAGGGCCTCCAGGGGCTCGTCGCCGTCCTCCAGCTCATCCGCCGTCTCGGGCTCCGGAGCCATGGTGACCCTCACTCGTGAGGGTCGTGCTCCGAGCTGGACGAGGCGATGTCGTCGTCGAAGACCGGGCTCTGGTCGGAGGGCTCGAGCAGGTGGAGCGGGTTGTAGGCCTTGCCGTCGCGGCGGACCTCGAAGTGCACGTGGGGCGCGGTGGCGTGCCCGCTGCGCCCCACCGTCGCGATCAGCTGCCCGGCCTCGACGTCCTCACCGACCTCGACCAGATTCTTCTGGTTGTGGGCGTAAAGCGTGATGAAGCCGTTCGTGTGCTGGATCTTGACGACCTGCCCGTAGGCCCGGATCCAGCCGCTGTAGACGACGGTGCCGGGGGCTGCGGCGTAAACCTCCGAGCCCAGCTCGGCCGTGATGTCGATGCCGGCGTGCCAGCCCCGCGAGCGCTGCCCGAAGGTAGAGATCACCGGCCCTTCGACGGGCCACACCAGCGCGATGCGCTCCTCGCGGAAGTCGGGCGTGCCGAGGACCAGCGACGTCAGGATGCGCCGCGGGCCCACCCGCTTGATCAGGATGCCGTCGGAATCGGGCTCGGTCCCCGGCGTCTCCCCGGCGGTGGTCTGCGGAGCGGGGGGCCGGCAGCCCGGCACGGACAGGCGCTGGCCCGACCGGAGCGCGTGGGGATTCACGAGCTGGTTGGCGTCGATCATGGCCGCGCGGGTGACGCGGTACCGGGCCGCGATCCGGCTGATGGACTCGCCGCTCCGCACGGTGTGAATGCACACTGCCACCTTCGGGGCGGGTTTGGGCACGGCCGCGGTCTTCGCGCCGGGAGTCTTGGCGGAGCCCCAGTGAGGGGCCGGAACGGTCTGCTGCGAGGTGGTCCGGGCCTTCACGGGCCTGGCCTGGGCATGAGACGCGATGGGAGACACGAGGACGAAGACGGCGAGCAGGACGGCCATCCCGACCCCGCGACTCACGGGTCGAACGCCGCGTAGCGGATGGAGAAGCCCGTGTAGCGCCCGGTCAGCGGCCGCCAGGTGACGGCCAGGTGGTCCACCCGCGCCAGCGGCGGGCCCTTGCCCAGGTCGTGCATGAGCTCCTCGATGAGGTCGCGCCCGCCTTCCACGCGCACGCGCACCTTGCCATCCTTCAGATTCATCACGTACCCGGCGAGGCCCAGCGACGCGGCCTTGCGCTGGACGAAATCGCGGTAACCGACGCCCTGCACCCGGCCTTCGACGACGATCTCGGCGGCGCTCCGTAGTCCCGTGACGCCCATCCCGACTCCGGCAACGGCTCGAGAAAAAATGGTCGGGGCGACTGGATTTGAACCAGCGACCTCCTGCTCCCGAAGCAGGCGCGCTACCAAGCTGCGCTACGCCCCGTAACTCTCACCCGTACACCCGGGCACCCTCATACCCAGAGTCTCACGACTCCCAGGCATATTTGCCGACCAGCTTCACGAATACGCACCCGGAGTCCCGGGTGACCCGCATCACGCCCTGCACCTTCTCGATCACCTCGAGCGTCTGGTTGGCCACGTCGCCGACCGGCATCACCATCCGCCCACCTTCCACGAGCTGTTCGAACAGGGGCGGCGGCACCGACGGCCCGCCCGCCGCGACCAGGATGCGGTCGAACGGCGCCTCGTCCGGCCATCCGAGCGTCCCGTTGCCCGCCCGCACCCACACGTTGCGGTACCCGAGCCCTTCCAGCGTCTCGCGCGCCCGCGCGGCCAGCCGCGGCAGGCGCTCGATCGTGCACACCCGCGCCGCCAGCTCCGCGAGCACCGCGGCCTGGTAGCCGCACCCCGTGCCCACCTCCAGCACTTTCTCGCGTCCGCCGAGCCTCAGCAGCTCGGTCATGCGGCCCACGATGAAGGGCTGCGAGATCGTCTGCCCTTCCCCGATCGGCAGCGGGTGGTCCCCGTAGGCCCGGTCCCGCAGCGCCTCGTCCACGAACAGGTGACGCGGCACCCGCCGCATCACCTCGATCACCCGCGCGTCGGTGACCCCGCGCCCGACCACCTGCTCGTCCACCATGCGCTCGCGCTCGCGCGCGAAGCGCTGCGTGCTCACTGCTTGCGCTTCCTCTTCAGCACGGCGTTCAGGGCGCCTTCCCACTCGCTCATCCGGCCCAGCGCGCCGTGATGCGTCAGGTCCAGGTGCAGCGGCGTCACCGACGCGAACCCCGCGTGCACTGCCGCGATGTCGGAGGCCTGATCCTCTGCCCACTCCGGCGGGCCCGCCCCGATCCAGTAGTACGGGCGCCCGCGCGGATCCACCTCCCGCACCACCTTCTCGCGGTAGACCCGGTGGCCGAGCCGCGTGAGTCGGATCCCCTTCACCGCGCCCCGCGGCACGTTCACGTTCAGCAGCGTCTTCGCGGGCAGCCCCTCCACCAGGAGCCGCGTGGCCACCGCGAGGGCCACCGGCCCCGCGCCGTCGAAGCCCTCCGCGTCCGGGTCCGCCTGCGAGATCGCCAGCGACGGCACCCCCAGCAGCGTGCCCTCCATCGCCGCCGACACCGTTCCCGAATACGTCACGTCGTCGCCCAGGTTCGTGCCGTGGTTCACCCCGGACACCACCAGCACCGGCGGCTCCGGCAAGAACCCCAGCACGGCCAGGTTCACGCAGTCCGACGGCGTGCCATTCACCGCGTACTTCCGCTCCGCGACCCGGTCCACCCGGAGCGGCCGGTGCAGCGTGAGGGCGTGACCCACCGCGCTCTGCTCGCGGTCCGGCGCGACCACGTACACCTCGCCGAGCGCGTCGAGAGCCTCTGCGAGAACCTGGAGCCCGCGCGCGTGAATCCCGTCATCGTTGGTGACAAGAATCACGGGCGCCATGATTGAAATTGGTCGGGGCGACTGGATTTGAACCAGCGACCCCTTGACCCCCAGTCAAGTGCGCTACCGGGCTGCGCCACGCCCCGACCCAACGGGCATTGTACGGGCTGGATCGGGCAAACTCAAGACGAGCGGCCGGGTCGCGAGGCGGCGAGACGCTGGCGGATGGCCTGCAGGCGGGTCCGGGTGCGGCGGATCACCTCTTCGAGCGTGGCGCCGCGCAGCCCCAGGTCCATCTGGTCGAGGCCGCGGGCTTCACCGCGGAGGCGTTTCTTGGCGCCCTCGAGGGTGAGGCGCTCCTCGTAGAGCAGCGACTTGATGCGGAGGACCAGCTCGAGGTCGGCCTTGCGGTACAGGCGCTGGCCCGCCGGGTTCTTCTTCGGCCGGAGCAGCTTGAACTCGGACTCCCAGTAGCGGAGCACGTAGGCGGGGATCTCCGTGATCGTCTCGACTTCTCCGATCCGGTAGTAGAGCTTGTCAGGAACCGTGCTCATACCCCGCGGGCCTCCGGCTAGACGTTGATCCGGAGCTTCAGGCCCTTGCTCGGCTTGAACGTCAGCACCTTGCGAGCGGTGATCTCGATGCTGTCGCCCGTCTGGGGATTGCGGCCGCGGCGCGACGCCTTCTGCCGGATCCGGAAATGCCCGAAGCCGACGATCTTCACGTCCTCTCCCTTTTCGAAGCAGCGGAAGATGATGTCGAACAGCGATTCGACCACGGCCGCCGATTGCCGCTTCGACAGCCCGTGGGCCGCCACCGCATTGATCAGATCGTTCTTGGTCAGCGCCGTCACCTCCCCTCGTCGGTTTACTTGGCCGGACCCGACGTCACGAAGCCCGTCTGGCCCTTGCCCTGCAGCTCTTCGCGGGCCGCGCTGGCCCGCGAGCGATCCGGATAGCCTCCCACCCGCACGACGTGCAACGGCGCGTCGCGCGTCACCCGCGTCACCTGCACCGAGTAGCCCTCGGACCGCAGCTTCCGGGCCAGGCCCTCGGCGTTGCCACTCTCCTTGAACGCGCCCACCTGGACCCAGTAGTTGCCGGCCGCGCCCGCCGGCCTCGCGGCGCTCTTGCTCGAGGTCGCCGCCGCGGTGCGCTCGGGTGCCTTCGCTTTCTCGGGGGCCGCCTTCGGCGCGCTTGCGGCCGGCATCTCCGGGCGCGCGGGCGCCGGCGTCGGGGCGCTCACCGTGGGCGGGGGTGT
>DATFGS010000128.1:0-5527 GCA_035249225.1 Candidatus Methylomirabilota bacterium
GCCGGGCCGGGACCGATCGTTCCGCGCGAGGCGTCGGCGCCGGCCGCGAAGCCAGGTGCGCGGATCGCCTTCGAGAGCGTCGACCAGCCCGAGGAAGAGGAGCACGAGCGCGACCGCCCCCACCGCCGCGAGCAGGGCTTCTTCGACGGTCATGCGGGCCACCCTATCACGCCGCCCGGGCTTTCACGACCATTTGCCGGGCCGGCGCGGTATGATGCCGGATACAGGAACGTCAATACTTTCAGCGGGCTCGAGGAGATCGCATGCGTCGCGTCGCCGTGATCGGAGTGGGTGTCACGAAGTTTGGCAAGCACGATCGGACCAGCGCCGAGCTGTTCGCGGCGGCGGCCGCCGACGCCATCACCGATGCGGGGGTCGCCCCGGGCGCCATCCAGGCGCTCTACTTCGGCAACGTGACCGGAGGCGAGACCGAGCGCCAGCTCCATATGGGCCCGCTCGCCGCCACGCTGCTCGGCCTGCCGACCGTGCCGACCACCCGTTTCGAGAACGCCTGCGCGACCAGCCACGTGGCCTTCCGTCACGCGGTGATGGAGATCGCCAGCGGCGTGTCGGACGTGGTCCTGGTGGGCGGCGCCGAGCGCGTGCTGAACGTGCCGACCGAGTCCGCCACCGAGTTCTTCGCCTACTGCTCGGACGCCTCCCTCGAGCAGCCCGCCGGCCTCACCTTCCCCGGGGTCTTCGCCCTGATCGCGCGGGCGCACATGGACAAGTACGGCACCACCGAGGAGCAGATGGCCCACGTGGCGGTCAAGAATCATCGCCACGGCGTGCTGAACCCGAAGGCGCAGTTTCAGAAGGAGATCTCGCTCGAGACCGTGCTCAAGAGCGCCTACGTGGCGGATCCCCTGAAGCTCTTCGACTGCTGCCCCTTCACCGACGGGGGCGCCGCGCTCGTCCTCGCCTCCGAGGACGTGGCCCGGCGGCATCGTCGCCCGATCTGGGTGCTCGGCACGCACGCGGCGACCGACACCATGTTCGTGCACGAGAAGCGCGATCTCTCCCGCGTGACCGCCACCGAGCGCGCCGCCCAGGGCGCCTATCGTCAGGCCGGCAAGACGCCCACCGACGTGGACGTGGTGGAGCTCCACGACTGCTTCACGATCGCCGAGATCGTCGCGACCGAGGGCCTCGGGTTCTTCGAGCCGGGCACCGGCGGCCTGGCCGCCGAGAAGGGCTGGACGAGCCTCGGCGGCAAGCTCCCGGTGAACCCGTCGGGCGGGCTCAAGGCCAAGGGCCATCCGATCGGCGCCACCGGGGCCGCCCAGATCGCCGAGATCGTCACGCAGCTACGCGGCGAGGCGGACCGGCGCCAGGTGGCCGGGGCGCGCACCGGCCTGACCCATACGCTCGGCGGCAACACCGCGACGGTCGTCGTGAGCCTGTTCGGCCGTGACTGAGCGTGTGATCAACCTGAAGGGCTTCTTCGAGGAAGCGCGCGAGGGCCGGCTCACCGGCATCCGGTGCGGCCGCTGCGGCGAGCTCGCCATTCCCCCGAAGGAGTTCTGCGCGAGCTGCGGGCAGCGCGAGTGGCAGCCGGTGCCGCTCCAGGGCGCCGGCACCATCGTGTCGTTCACGGTGATCCGGGTCGCGCCGCGCGGGCGCGGGGGCGAGGTCCCCTACGCGGTCGCGGTGGTCAGGCTGGCGGAAGGCGTGTCCCTGCTCGGCCGCGTCGTCGACATCCCGTTCGAGGCCCTCAGGGCCGGCCTGGCCGTCCGCTTCCGGCCCGTGCAGATCGACACGCAGACCCTCGTCGGCTTCGGCCCCGGCTGACCCGTCCTGCGGCTAGACGAGGCCGGCGAGCCCGATCTTGACGCGCCGGTTGTGGCGGCCCTTGTTGTCGATCTTGAGGATCCGGAGTGGGCGAGAGCCCGCGGTCGACGCCAGATGCGTCCCGCCGCACGCCTGCCGATCGAGGCCCACGATCTCGACCACACGGATCGTCCCGTCCTCGGTGGGAGGCGGCGCCACCGACCGGTTCCGGACGAGGCCGCGCTCGGCCAGGGCGTCGGCCTCGCCCACGTAGGCATAGCGCACCGGCAGATCCTGCCGGATGACGTCGTTGATCTCCGGCTCGAGCGCGCGGAGCCGGTCGTTGTCGGCCTCGGGCAGGTCGAAGTCCATGCGCGCGGTGCCGTCCTCGTTGAGCTGCGCGCCCGTCACGAGCGCGCCCTGGAACTGGCGGAACACGAGCGCGTTCAGGATGTGGGTGTCGGTGTGGAGCTGGGCCATCATCGACCGGAAGTCCGCGTCCACCACCGCCTCGACCACGCCCGTCATCTCCACGGGCTCGGCCAGGAGGTGCCAGTACCGGGCGCCGGCGGCCTCGATCCCGCTGACCCTCACCTCACCGCCGTTCCAGCGCACGAGACCGCGGTCGGCGAGCTGGCCCCCGCCGCCCGGATGGAACGGGCTCTGGTCGAGGAGCACCGCGCCGGGGCGCGCGTCGATCACGCGGGTCTCGAGCGCGAGAACATCGGGGTGCTCGTGGCAGTAATACCGTGACATGCGCCACAGGATATCAGCCCCCGTAGCCCCAGTTCCAGCAGGGCAAGCGCTCCTTCCAGAACCAGTCGTCGCACAGCGCCTCGTCACACTGCCGGCGGCAGTCGCGCTCGCTCACGTTCGCGGTGCAATGAAGCGCCGCGCCCGCCCGGCAGTAGCAGGCGCCCCGGAGCGGCGGGGGCTCGCTCGCGGAGCCGCCCGCCGCGGCGGCGACCAGGAGCGCCAGGCCGATCATCGTCCCACGCGTCGTGGCGGTCATTGCGGGCCCCTCCCGATCTTCCTATACTCCGGCGGTATGCGGTCCCGCCAGCCCTCTTCCGTCGCGTTCCGCACGCTCGTCGCCCTCGCCGTGCTTTCCACCGCCGCCCCGACGATCCCCGCGCGCGCGGGCGAGGCGCCGACGCTCCGCGTGGTGGCCCGCGTGGGCGACTCCGCGCCGGGCGGCGGGACCTTCGATCGCTTCGGCCAGGAGAATCTCCCGGTGATCGCTCCCGTCAACGCCCGGGGCGAGGTCGCCTTCTTCGCGAGGCTCGTCCGGGGCTCGGCCGACGAGGGCATCTTCCTCCGGCGCGGCGACCGGATCCTCACGGTGGCCCGCGAGGGCGACCGCGTGCCGGGGATCGGTCGCCTCTCCGGCTTCGGCAAGCACCCGACGCCGGCGCTGAGCGACGGCGGCGTCGTCGCGTTCGCCGCCGCGGTGGCGGGCGGGAAGGCCGTCGAGGGCATCTTCGCCTGGTCGGCGGGCCGCCTCCGGGCGGTCGCCCTCACCGGCAGCCCCGCTCCGGGGATGCCGTCGAGCGTGCTGGCCGCGGTCGATTCGCCGGCCGTCGGCGGGCGCGGCGACATCGTGTTCCTGGCGACCGTCCGGCGCGGCCGCGAGGCCGTGGACGCGATCCTGGTCAGCGGGAGCGGCGTGCTGCGCAAGGTCGTCGCCCAGGGAGACCCCGCGCCCGCGGGCGGCACCTTCGCGGCGTTCGGGCCCCCGGTGATCAACGCGCGCGGCGTGGTCGCCTTCGCCGCGGTCGTGGAGGGCAAGGCGGTGCCGGGCGGCCTCTTCGTCGCGAGTGGCGACGGGATCCGGATGGCGGTCGGCGCCGGCGACGAGACCCCGATCGGCGGGATCTTCGCGAAGTTCTCCGAGCGCATCGCGCTCAACGACGCCGGCGTCATCGCGTTCCACGGCATGCTCAAGTTCGCCCCGGTCGCGGCGGCGATCTTCGCGGTCGAGGACGCGGGCATCCGCGCGGTCGCGCGCCTCGGCGACGCCGCGCCGGGCGGGGGCACCATCGCGCACTTCGGCCTCTGGCCGGCGATCGGCCCGCAGGGCGCCATCGCCTTCGCGGCCTCCATCGAAGGGGGCGCGAGCCCGATGGCCATCCTGATCACCGACGGCCCCGGTCTCGCGGGGGTCGTCGCGGTCGGAGACGCGCTGCCGGGAGGGGACCGCATCGCGACCCTCACGCTCTATCCGGTGGTCAGCGTGGGCCCTCGGGGTCACGTAACCTTTGCCGTGGCGCCCACCGCCACCGGCGAGGGGCCCGAGGGGCTCTTCGCGGCCGCCCCCGCCGCCGTCCGCTGAAGCGCGGCCGGCGCGCTCAGTTCATGTCATAGGGCGGGTACTCGAGGAACACGTTCGCAGCGGTGACCAGCACGTGCCGCGTGGCCACGCGCGCGGGCACCGCCTCCCCCCGCAGCATCCGCATCGCGATCGGCAGGATCTCGTAGCCGTAGCGGTCGAGGTAGAAGGCGACCGAGCCGATCACGATGCTGCCGCGGTTGCTCGGATCGATCTCCTTCCGATCGTTCATCCCGCCGTGGATGCTCCGGTCCACTCCGTGGCTCACGATTGCCGTGTCGTGGACGCGCCCCGCGGCCTCCACCGCGCCCTTCAGGGCCAGCGCGGTCGCGTCGTCGGTCGCGGCGAGCAGCAGCTTGGCGGTCGGGTGGCCCGCGATGAACTTTCCCGCGAGCGGGCCGACCTGCGCCGGATTGCCCTTCGTGTCGAGCGCGGTCACCCGCACGCCCGGCAGCCGCCGGCCGAGGGCCTGCGTGACACCCTGGACCCGCTCCGGCACGCGCTCCTCGGCCGCGGCGGTCGACCCCACGATCGCCGCGGCCATGGGCTGGCCGCGCCACGCCCGCAGGGCGAACTGGGCCAGCGCCTCCCCGGCGACGTGCCCGGCGGCCAGGTTGTCCGCGGTGTACAGCGGCGCGCCGGGGACGGGAGCATTCACCGCGAGGACCTTGATCCCGGCGGCCCTGAGCTTCTCCGCGACCGCCGCGTTGGCGCTGCCGCGATGGTACTGGATGTAGAGATCCACCTTGCGGGCGATCGCGGTCTCCGCATTGGCGAGGGCCCGCGCGTCGTCGCGCTGGTTATCGTAGTAGACCATCTCCACCGGATGCGCCCGCGCCGCGAGGGCGAAGCTCTCGCGGACGTCGCGCCCGGTGAAGCCGGTGCCTTCGAGGGTCACCCCGGGCTCCTCGGTGAGGTTCGCGAACGCGACGACGTACGTGCGCTGGGCGCCGGCCGGCAGCAGCATCGCCCCCAGGATCATCGCGGCGACGAGGCCCGAGGCCCACCACCGGAGACACGAGCGCCGGCGTCCCCGTGGAGGAGACGCCGGCGCCGGATGCGTCACGTCACCGCGACCGGTCTCGGGCCTAGCGGATGCCCTCGATGGCCACGAAGTTGCCGGTCATGCCCACGCCCTTCGGCACCGTCATGCTGAAGAAGAAGGTGGCCCGCCCGGTCGCCGCCGCCTCGGCCGCCATCAGATCCGTGCGGACGTTCTCGATGATGTGGATACCGTTGTCGGTGAGCAGCATGTTGTGGACGATGAAGGCTTCCCTGGGGTTCTCCCCCGGAATGACCTCGACCCCCCACGTGTCGTTGCCGACCGCGACGATCTTCTGCGAGATGAGCCACGCCGCCGCGTCCTTGCCGATCCCCGGCTCGCCCGAGTTGTAGACGGCGTTCTGGGCCGGGAACTGCTCGAAGAGA
>DATFGS010000129.1:0-3433 GCA_035249225.1 Candidatus Methylomirabilota bacterium
TCCGGGCCGGCCTGACCGCGGCGCTCGCCGGCGCCTTCGCCGAGCCGGACGGCCCGCCCGCGCGGCGCACCCACGCGGTCGTCGTCGTGCACGACGGGCGCGTCGTGGCGGAGCGGTACGCCGCGGGCTTCGGCGTGGACACGCCGGTCCACGGCTGGTCCGCGACGAAGTCGGTCAACAACGCGTTGCTCGGCATTCTCGTCCGGCAGGGGAAGCTCCGGATGGAGGATCCGGCCCCGGTGGCCGCGTGGCAGGCGCCCGGAGACCCGCGCCGCGCGATCACGCCGGATCAGCTCCTCCGCATGCAGAGCGGGCTCGACCTGGGCGACTCGCTCACCGCGAGCTTCTCCACCGCCTGGGACACGTCCGCGCGGATGGCCTTCACCGAGCCCGACATGGCGGGCTTCGCCGAGGGCGCGGCCCTCACCGCCGCCCCGGGGACACGGTGGACGTACGCCAACGGCAACCCGGCCATCCTGGCGCGCATCCTGCGCGACCGGGTCGGCGGCCACGCGGCGGACGTGCTGCGCTTCGCGCGGCGCGAGCTGTTCGAGCCGCTCGGCATCCGCAGCGCCACCCTCGAGCTGGACGCCACCGGCACGCCGATCGCGAGCGCGTTCCTGTTCGCCACGCCGCGGGACTGGGCGCGCTTCGGCCTGCTCTTCCTGGAGGACGGCGTGGTGGGCGGCGCGCGCATCCTGCCCGAGGGCTGGGTTCGCTACTCGACGACGCCCACGCCGAGCGCCCGGGTGGGCTACGGCGCCGGGTGGTGGATCAACCAGGGCGACAGCCCGGGCGCCCGCTTCCGACGGGAGCACGGGATGCCCGACGACGCGTTCCTGGCCTTGGGCATCTACGGCCAGACCGTCGTGGTGGTGCCGTCGCAGCGACTCGTGATCGCGCGCTTCGGGACGACCTACGATCTCCGGATGGCGATGATCGACATCTGCCGCCTCACCGCGGACACCATCGCGGCGCTGCGCGCCCCGTAGTCCCCGGCCGCGGGCGGCCGGCGGCTACTTGAGCCGGCGGTGCTCCACCAGCAGGCAGCGGTCCTGCACGACCTGGATGCCCGCCTTCGCCCAGGTCTCGGCGGCCTCGTCGTGGCGGATGCCGAGCTGGAGCCAGACCACGCGGGGCCGCGCGGCCAGGATGTCCGCCACGTGCGGGGGAATGTCGCGCGGGCGCCGGAACACGTTGACCATCTCCACCGGCGCGGGCACCGCCTGCACCGTGCGATAGACCGGGCGCCCGAGGATCTCCGTCGCGTCGGGGTAGTAGACCGGCACCGGCACGATGTCGTAGCCGGCGCGCGCCATGTACTCGGGCACGTAGAACGCGGGCTGGTCGCGCTGCGCCTCGGTCTTGATCCCGAGCACCGCGATGCGCTTGTTCTCGCGCACGATCCGCGCGATGGCTTCCGGTGACGTGACGAGGTTGTCGCGCCAGTCGCTCATGGCCAGAGTCTAGCACCTGTGCTAGCCTCGGCGCGGGAGGAGCCGTCATGCCCGTCCGCATCAACCGCGTCTACACGCGCGCCGGTGACGGCGGCGAGACCGCCCTCGTGGGCGGGCGCCGCGTGCCCAAGGACTCGCCGCGCATCGAGGCCTATGGCACCATCGACGAGCTGAACTCGATCGTCGGGCTCGCGCGGGCCTTCAACGCCCCGAACCTCAAGCGCGGCAAGAGGCACCGCCGGCTGGACGAGATCCTGCGCCGAATCCAGAACCAGCTCTTCGACCTGGGGAGCGAGCTGGCCACGCCGCGCGAGTCGTTCTACGAGGGCATGTTCCGGGTGGGCGCGGCCGAGGTGACCGCGCTCGAGAAGCTGATGGACGAGTGCCAGAAGGAGCTCACCCCGCTCAAGTCCTTCGTGCTGCCGGGCGGCGGGCCGGTCGGCGGCTTCCTCCACCAGGCGCGCACGGTGTGCCGGCGCGCCGAGCGCGGCGTGCTCGCGCTCTCGCGCGTGGAGGACGTGGGCGAGTGGCCGCTCAAGTACGTGAACCGGCTCAGCGACCTGTTCTTCGTGCTCTCGCGCTGGGTCGGCAAGCACCTGGGCGAGACCGAGTACCTCTGGGAGCGCGGACTCGCCTCGCATGCCCGCAAGCGGTAGCCCGGCCGAGGCGGCCGGCGACTACCAGGTGCGCCGCGCGGGCCCGGCCGATCACGAAGGAGTCACCCGCGAGCTGGCCGCGTACTTCGCCTTCCTCGGCGAGGACCTGGACCCGCACGGGCTCGATCACGACGTGGCCGACTGGCAGGCCGAGTACGACGGGGTCGCGGGCGTGATGCTGGTCGTGGTCGATCCCGCGGGCGAGGTCGTGGGCACCGCGGCGGTGCGCCGTCTCGCGCCGGAGGTGGCTGAGCTCAAGCGCATGTGGCTGCGCCCGGACTGCCGCGGGCGCGGGCTCGCGCGGCGGCTCATGGACCAGTGCCTCGAGGAGGCGCGCGGGCTGGGCGGGCGCGTGCTGCGGCTCGACTCCGAGAAGGACCGGCTGGCGGTGGCGGTGCGCCTCTATCGCGGATACGGCTTCACGGAGATCGCCGACTACAACCGCAATCCGCGGGCGGATATCTGGATGGAGCTCCCGCTCGCGTGAGTCCGGATCACGTTCGGCCGGCGACGCGTGCCGCGCGAGGCATGGTCGCGTCGCCGCATGCGCTCGCCTCCGAGGCGGGCGTGGCGATCCTGCGGGCGGGGGGGTCGGCGGTGGATGCCGCGATCGCGGCCGCGGCCGTCCTCTCGGTCGTCTATCCGCACATGACGAGCCTGGGCGGCGACGCGTTCTGGCTGATCCACGACGGGCGCACCGGCGCGGTGCGGTCGCTGGAGGCGGCGGGCCGGGCCGCGGCCGGCGCGACGCTCGACTGGTTCGCGGGCCGCGGCCTGCGCGAGATCCCGGTGCGCGGGATCGTGCCGGCCACGCTCACCGTGCCCGGCGCGGTGGACGGCTGGTGCGAGGCGCACGCGCGCCACGGCCGGCTGCCGCTCGCCGACGACCTGGCCGCCGCGGTGGGCTACGCGCGCGACGGGTTTCCGATCACCCGGCGGCTCTCGGAGTGGATCGAGCGCTCCGCCCCAGTCCTCGCGGCCGATCCACCCGCCGCGCGCATCTTCCTCGCCGAGGGACCGCGCCCCGCGGTCGGCCGGCGCCTCGTCAACCCGGATCTCGCGCGCACCCTCGAGCGGCTGGGCGCCGGGCGCGCCGGCTTCTACGAGGGCGAGGTGGCGCGCCACCTCGCGAAGCTCGGCGGCTTCTTCACCGGGCGCGACCTCGCCGCGCAGGGCGCTTACTGGGGCGAGCCGATCTCGGGCACCTACCGCGACCTGACGATCTACGAGACGCCCGCGCCCACCCAGGGCTTCACGGTTCTGCAGATGCTCGGACTCCTTGAGCCGTTCGAGCTGCACAGGCGGGAATTCGCCGACCCG
>DATFGS010000130.1:0-8332 GCA_035249225.1 Candidatus Methylomirabilota bacterium
TCGAGCATTCCCTTGCGCTCCAGCGCTCGCAAGTGATCGAACGCCGCCCGCGCCGTGAAGTGGAAGCGCTCCCCGATCTCCCGGACCGTGGGAGGCACGCCCTGCCGCTCGCCGAAGGTGCGGATGAACTCCAGCACCTCACGCTGCCGAGCCGTCATCTCTTTCACGCTGTCCGTTCCTCCCCCGCTTGGCTGGGTGAAGCCACCCTCGGTCCTCAACAGATGATAGTCAACACCCGTTGAGCTACACAAGCTAAAAAAGGGGGCCTAACCTGCGGGCTCCCAGGGCTCGCAAACCGGGCAGGCGGCGTAGCCCGCCTCCCGGGCCTCGGCCACCCGCTTGAAGTAGACGCGTTCCGGCTCCGCGATCCGGCGGGCCCAGCTGCAGTCTCGCGCGTGGAAGAGCTTGGCGGTCCGCTGGGCCAGGTAGTTCTCCCCCTCGGGAATGGGGACGGCCGGCGTCTCGTACGGGTTGAGCACCGACTCCGGCAAGGCCTCCGCCGTGGCCATCGGCTCGCTCACCGGATCCGAGGCAGTGGTGACCGGCGTCGGGTCCGGGAGGGGATCCAGCTCGTTGATGCGGAGGTTGGTCTCGATGGTGGAGCGGAACTCGTCGCTGGCCCGCCGGAACTCGCGCATCGCCCGGCCGAGCGAGCGGCCCAGCTGGGGCAGGTTCTTGGGCCCGAACACGAGCAGAGCGATCACGAAGATGAGAGCCAGCTCCTGCAGGCCGATGTCGAACATGGGTGGTCGCGCTCAGCATCCGACTATATCACCACGCGCGAGCCGCGACGCGAGCGCAACATGTGCGCGATGTCCGCGCGTTGACGCCCGGCGCGGCGCGGAGCTGCCCCGCGACGTGGATTCCGGCAGGCTTTCCCTTGCGCCCCTCTCGCGCTCAACGCATAATCAGTCACCCGCAGCGAGTGTACCGGGGAAGGCGCCGCGCACGGGGACGACGTCGATTCGACACAAGGGAGAACACCCGTCATGGCGGACGCCCGAATGAGAATCCTGGTGGTGGCGACGCTCCTCGTCGCTCTTTCCCCTCTGCCCGCGCTCGCGCAGACCCAGCCGGTCGGCGTCGTGACGACGCTGACCGGGCAGGCCACGCTGGCCCGCACCGCGCTGCCCGCGCCGGTCGCCCTCAGGTTCAAGGACGACGTGTTGGAGCGCGACCGCATCAGCACAGGCGAGAAGTCCATCGTGCGCGTCCTGCTCGGGGGCAAGGCCGTCGTCACCGTGCGGGAGCTCTCGGTGGTGACGATCACCGAGGAGCCCGGCCGCGCCGTCGTGGATCTCACCTCGGGCAAGATCGGCCTGTCCGTGGCCAAGCAGCGCATGCGCCCGGGCGAGACCCTCGAGATCCACACCCCCAACGCGGTCGCGGCGGTGCGCGGGACCGTCATCACGGTCGAGACCTCGATCGTCGCCGGCAACCAGGTGACCGAGTACGACGTGCAGTCGGGCACCCTCGAACTGCTCCAGCCGCGTCCCGAGCTGCTGTCGCCCGGCCGCGGGATCACGGTAAACGGGCCGACCGCGGGGCTGCCGCGCTCCGCACGACCCGATGCCTTCACCGATGGCTTCGAGCGCGGCGCGGGCTCGGGTGGCGCCTCGTCGGTCGCCGCCACCGAATGGCCGATCCAGAACGGGATGAGCCAGGCCACGGCCCTGGCCCAGATCATCAACCCCGCTCCCCCGCCCCTTCAGCTCGTGAACCCGGGGAGCGGCCAGCCCACGATCCAGACACCCCCCATCATCAGCACGACCGGCCTCGAGCCCAATAACTTCTCGCCACCCTCGGGACCGACGTCGCCCGGTGGAGGAACACCACCTCCCGGAGACGTGGTCCTCAAGGGCAACGTGCTCGTCAACGCCGGCTTCGAGTCCGGGCTGACGGGCTGGACATTGAGCGGCGCCGGCGGCGTCATCTCGAGCCTGGGGACCACCACACCGCCCGAGGGCCAGAACATGGCCTTGATCCACACCGCGAACGGCGCCCTGTCAGTGCCGGGGAATCCCCTGTTCCCGGCACCGCCCGCCAACGTCACTCAGGGGAGCCGGCTCTCGCAGGCGTTCAACGTGACGGGCAATGGCCTCTACACCGTCCAGGTCAAGTACAACTTCATCACCAATGAGTTCCCGACCCAGTCGGTCGACGACATCTTCCGTGCGCTCATCACCAGCCCCGGCGGCGCCACCACGCAGCTCGCCACGGAGAGCCGGCTGACTTCCGCCTTCACGAACGTCCCCGGGTCCACGACGCTCGGCTTCGTGGCCGACAGCCCGCACGGAGAGACCGGCTTCAAGACCGTGACCACGCAGTGGGTGCCGGAGAGCTCCGGCCCCGCCACGCTGAGCTTCGACGTCTTCGACCGCAGTGACACGATCTTCGACTCCGCGGCCCTGGTCGACGCGGCGGCGGTCGGCCAGGATCCGCCCCTCTACTTCCTCCGCCGCGGTGACAGCCTGGTGCGCACCGGCGCCGATCCGCTGCTCCGGCTGTCCAACGCGACCCAGACCTTCGACTCGCTCCTGGTGGTCTGCTGCGACGGGCGCGCGACGCTGGCCGGGCCCCTGCTGCACGCCACCGACAGCAACCTGACCGTGCCGTGGAGCCTGCTCGCGGTGATGCAGGGCGGCGTCGTGACCACGTCCTCCACCGACCCCCTCGTCCGCCTCGACGGCGGCGCCTACGCGTTCGGCGGCGCGGGTGTCCCCATGTTCGACCTCTACGGCACGACCGCCGCGGTGGATGCGGAGACCGGCCTAACCCTCGGCACGCATCGGCCGCTGCAGCACGCGGGCTCGCTGCTCGACGCGTCCAACGCGACCGTGAGCGCGGTGCAGGCGGTGCGGGTGGACAACGCCCTGCTCGAGGCCAGCGCGCCGCTGCTCGTGCTGCGCAACGGCAGCACGCTGACCACGGCCGCCGATACCGTATCGCTCTCGTATCAGGCCAAGGTGACGAGCCTGGGCTCGGTGCTGAAGCTCGACCGCAGCACGCTCACCGTCGCGGGGGGCGCCGCGCTCAGCCTGACCGGCGGCAGCGTGCTCCGCGTCACCGGCGACCTCTTCAGCCTGATGAACGGCAGCTCGCTCAGCCTGCTGAACGGGCCGCTCGTCAGCCTCACCGGCGGCTCCATCCTCAACGTGACCGGCGCGCTCATCGGCTTCGGCGGCAGCGGCGGCAACCGCGTGTCGGTCGCCAACGGCTTCTGCCCCTGCACCACGATCGGCGGCATACCGGTCAGCCTGACCGGCGGCGCGCTGGCCAGCAACGTGAGCATCAACGGCGCGATCAAGAACGGCGGCCTCGGGACGGTCAATCTCGCGCCTAACGCCGCACTCATCCGGGTGGACGGCGCCGCGACCAAGGTCACGATCGGCGGGCTGTAGACTTCCGCGTCCTCCGAGCGGGCACGGGCTTCCGACGAAAATTGTCGGAAGCCCGCCGTGTTTGAGGGACGCGCCCGGCCCTCGCCGGTCTTCGTATCTGCCCTTCGCCCGATAATCCGCCGACTTGAGGCCACCCTCTCGATGGCAGCCCCCTTGCTACCTCATGGCGTGCGGGCGGGAGCGCCACCGCGCAACCCCTGCACGGAGGGAGGGACGATCGTGATGAGATGGCCGGTGCGCTTGACCTGGGTGGCTCTGCTCTGCGCCATCTGGCCGGGGACCGCCCTGGCTCAGACCGCGGACGAGGGCGCCCGGGGCGTCGGCGTCGTCACCACGCTCGCGGGGACGGTCACGGTGGCCCGCGCGGCGCTGCCCGCCCCGCAGCCCCTGCGCTTCAAGGACGACGTCTTCCTGCGCGATCACATCGCCACCGCCGAGAAATCGGTGGTGCGCGTGCTGCTGGGCGGCAAGGCGCTCATCACCGTGCGCGAGCTCTCGTCCCTCACCATCAGGGAGGAGACCGGGCGCTCCACCGTGGATCTCACCGCCGGCAAGATCGCGATGGGTGTGGTACGGCCGCGGATGCGGCCGGGCGAGATCATCGAGATCCGCACCCCGAACGCCATCGCCGCGATCCGCGGGACGGTCCTGGTCGTCGAGCTCATCCCTGCGCCGGGCGGCTCGCCCGGGCAGCCTCGCTACACGACCAAGGTCCACGTCCTGCACGGCCTCGTGGAGGTGTCGGACCCCAACAATCCGGGCGCTCCCGCGGCGCAGGTCGGCACGCTGCAGAGCTGGAGCCGCACCGGGACCGAGCCGTTCTCGCAGACGCCGCTATCGCCCGCCGCCGCCGAGCACGTCTTCGCCGATCTCCGCTCCGCGCCTCAGATCGCGGAGGGCCCGGCGCAATTCATGGCCTCGCTCACCAGACGCGAGCATGCCAAGGCCCTGGCGGTGGCCGAGTTCCTGGCCCCGGAGATGGCCGGAGCGGGTGCCGGCGGGGACGGCGCGCCGGCCGGGCCACCCAGCGAGCCGGGCACCGGAACGCCTGGCATCACCGACGCGCCCGTGGTTCCGGTCGTGGCCGCGACGGCCCCGGGCGGCCTGACGCCCGCGCCAACTGGCCCCACCGGCCAGGCGCGCTTCTCCTTCAATGGCCAGGCCGTGACCGCTCCGGGCAGCCTCTACTCGCTGAGCGCGGGGCAGGCCGACTCCCCGACCGTGCCGCTCCTCGAGGCGCTCGGCAGCTCGCTGAGCGTCGGCCAGAGCTTGATGGACGTCGCGGGAGGCACGTTCGCCAGCACCGGGACCGCTCCCCTGCTCTTCCTCGATCCTTCGAAGCTCGGCGCGACCAGCGTGCTGGCCCTGGGCGGCGGGGCGACCTTCAGCCTGACCGGCACGCTGTTCCACGATCAGAATGGCGGGATCGCCCTGAGCTCCGACGTCGTGCGCGTCGCCGGCGCCAGCCTGATCGGGACCGGGCCCTCCAGTCTCGTGGACCTGGTCGGCTCCAGCGCCAGCACCGCGGGTACCCTCCTGTCGGTGAGCGCCGGGGCGGTGGTGGACCTGGTGCGCGCGAGCGCGCCGCTGCTCAGCCTGACCCAGGGCGCGGCCCTGACCACGGACAGGAGCCTGATCGAGGTCTCGAGCGGCGGGGTGGTGAAGCTCAGCCAGATGACCGCGCTGACCGCCAGCAGCCTCACCATCAAGGGGCACGGCGTGAGCCTCACCGGCAACGCGACCATGACCGTCGCGGGCGACCTCTTCCGCATCGCCAACGGCAGCACGCTCACCTTCACCAACGGCGCGCTCCTGAGCCTGTCGGGCAGCTCCACGCTCAACGTCACCGGCGCGCTCATCAACTTCATCGGCACCGGCAACACGCTCTCGATCACGAACAATCTCTGCGGCAACGGGGGCTGCTCGATGATCGGGAACCTGCCGGTCTTCGTGGCGGGCGGCGGGACCATCAGTCTCAGCAACCCGGTCCTGAACCTCACCGGGAGCAACCAGCTGAACATCACGCCCGGCTCTGCGGTGATCAGCGTCACCGGCACCGCCCAGGTCAAGCAGGGGCCCTAGGGCGGGGCCTCAGTACTGCCAGGAGAGGGTGAGCGACCAGACGTTGCGGTTGTAGCCGTAGACCGCCAGGTTCGAGTCCGCGACCGTCCGCTGGTACTCGGCGGCCAGGGTCAGCGGGCACGGGGCGTTGGACGCGCAGCCGATCGAGGCCGGCCCCAGGTTCGCGGCCAGCACCTGCTCCACTCTCACCACGTGGTTCTGCTCGAAGTCCTCCCGCTCCCGCGTGCCCGGGTTCAGCACCGGCAGCAGCGTGTTGGCGTGCAGGTAGTGCCGCTGGTGCAGATCGAAGTCGTACTTGAGCCGCGTGGTGCCCCAGGGCAGCGTGTACTGCCCGCCGGCCAGGAAGCGGTTGCCCGCGTACTTGAAGTTCCGGCCGTCCGCGTTCTCGTAGTCGAACTGGTACCCGACCCGGATGTAGTGCTTGTCCTGGGCGAAGCGGAAGACGTGGGCGAAGCCCACCATCCAGTTGCGCGCGTCGCGGTCCTCGTCCAGGAGCTGCCCGGGCGAGGCGTAGAAATCCTTGTTCTGGAAGCGCCCCAGGACCGTGGTGAGGTTGCCCTGGTTCTCCACAAGCGTGCCGAAGATGGTGGCGGTGTGGCGCTGGAGGAAGTCGTCGTTGCCCAGCGACAGGTAGTCCCAGGAGTACTGGGTGCCGACCTGGAACGGCATGGACCCGATGGCGGAGCGGTAGGACAGGTTGCCCGCGACCAGGTGGTTCTGCACGTTGAAGTCCGGCAGCCGGTTGTTGTACGTCTGGAAGAACGAGTAGGTGACCGAGGACTCCCAGGGCCCGGTCCGCAACCACGCGTACTCGAGCCGGAGCGCCGCGATCTCGCCGGTGGTGGCCGTCTTGCGGCGCCGGAGCGCCTCCGCGGTGGGATCGTGACTCGGCTGCGGGATCACCGCCACGTTGCTGTCGTAGAGGAAGCCCACCCGCACCTCGGCGTGGAAGCGCCGCTCCGAGTCCCTGGCCGAGGCCAGCGAGTCCCGGATCCGCTCGGCCGGGCCGGTGAGCGCCGAGCCGGTCTGCAGCCGTAAGGCCGCGTCCACCTCCGCCACCGCCTGCTCCGGGAGCCCCAGGATCGCCAGGGTGAGGCCGGAGTAGAACCGCACGAGCTGCTGGATGTTCGGGTTCTTCGACGTCTCCGCCCGGAAGGCCTTGAGCGCCCCCTGGTAGTCCTTCTTCCGGTAGCGGATCAGTCCGACGTAGTAGCCGACCCCTTCGGTCTGCGGCTGCTCGTTGAACACCTGGGTCAGGGGGGCCTCGGCCTGGTCGTAGCGCTCCAGGGCGAAATAGGCCACGCCCAGGAGGAAGAGGATGGACAGGTCCCGCGGGGCGAGCGCCCGGGCCTTCTCCAGCACCTCCACCGCCTGCTCGGTCTTCTGCTGGGCCATCAGGACCAGACCACTGTAGTAGAGAGCCTCGACGTTCTTGGGGTCGAGCGCCAGAGCCTCCTTCAGCGAGGCCAGGGCCTCGTCGTACTTCCGGGCGTCGTAGGCCAGGATGGCCTGCGCCACGAACACGTCGGCCTCGGACTGCTGGGCCTCCGCCGGCGTCACCACTCCCGCTAGCAGGCAGGCGTTCGCCAGGCAGAGGTCGAGGATCAGCATCACCGCCAGCACAGCGCGGCGCCTTTTCGTCGAGCGATGTCGTGTGGGGGACATGATCAGGCCGTCACGTGAGCCGCTAATGTACCGAGAAGGGGCCCGAATAGTCCAACTTTCCGGGCACTCCGCAAAAACCTGGCCCGGGCCGCCACCGGCCCGGGTAAGGTAGGCGCATGACCACGCTCTTGACCTGGAAGGAGGGGGCCTGGGCCGGGCTACAAGGTGCCGTTGCCGCCCGCCGCCGGCCGATCATGGAAGGGCTGGCGGCCTTCCTGCGCCTCGATACGGTGAGCCAGAACCCCGAGGGTGTCCATGCGGGCGGCGGCTGGCTCGTCCAGGCCATGAAGGCGCGGGGGCTCGACGCCAGACTCATGGAAACAGGTGGAAATCCAGCTGTTTATGGCTCTCTCCCTCTTCCAGGCGCCCACCGGACGGTCCTGATCTACTGCCACTTCGACGTCAAGCCGGCCCCCTCGGCCGGATGGCTCCAGCCCTCCCCTTTCGAGCCCGTCCTGCGTCGTGGGACGGCCGAGGAGGGGGCTCCGATCCTCGGCCTGGCCGAGGTGCCCGACGACCTCCTGCCCCAGCATCGCCTCTACGCGCGAGGGGCCTCGGACGACAAGGGCCCGATCTGGGCACACCTCACGGCGCTGGAGCTCATGCAGGCCCAGGGCCTCGCCCCCCGGGTATCGCTGAAGTTCATCTTCGACGGCGAGGAGGAGATCGGCAGCCCCCACTTCGGCTCCTTCACCGAGCGGCACCGCGACCTCCTGGCTGCAGAGCTCGCGCTGGTGATGGACGGCCCGAAGGACGCGAGCGGCCGCCCCACGGTGGCCTTCGGCGCGCGCGGCATCCTGTCGCTCGAGCTGACGCTCGAGACGGCGCGACGCGACGTGCACTCCGGCAACTTCAGCGTCCCGAACCCGGCCTGGCGCCTGGTCGGTCTGCTGGCCTCCATGGCCGCGCCCGACGGTACGCCGCTGATCGAGGGCCTCGAGGACGGCGTGGTCCCGCCGACCGCCGCCGAGCGCGAGCTCATGGGGCGCATTCCGCTGGACCGCGTCGCGATCGAGCGAGAGCTCGGCGTGCCCCTGCCCTCCGAGTACCTCGAGCGGCTCATGTTTCGCTCCACGCTCACGATCCGCGGGCTCAAGAGCGGCTTCACCGGCCGGGAGGCCCAGACCATCATCCCGAGCCAGGCCACGGTGGCGTTCGACGCCCGGCTCGTGAAGAACCAGCGG
>DATFGS010000131.1:0-5611 GCA_035249225.1 Candidatus Methylomirabilota bacterium
CGCCCCGTCAGTGGCCCAGGCGGCGGGGGACGATGGGCTCGACGCCGACGCCGAACCAGCGGTAGCCGTAGCGGCGGATCGCCCCGCTGAGCCCGAACGGCATGAAGATGATGGTCAGCACCATGATCACCCCGTAGACCAGCGCCTGCCAGACGTCGAGCCCGGCGAGCAGCTCGGGCAGGATGATCAGGAAGCCCGCGCCGAGCACCGAGCCGAGGAGCGAGGCGAGGCCGCCCAGGATGATGATGGTGATGAACTGGATCGAGAGGAAGAAGCTGAACTCCTGGGGATCGAGAAATCCCACCAGATACGCGCTCAGGGCCCCGGCCAGCCCGGTGTAGAGCGCGCTCACCGCGAAGGCGATGGTCTTGTACTGAGCGAGATTCACGCCCATCGCCTCCGCGGCCCGCTCGTTCTCGCGGATGGCGAGGAACGCGCGCCCGGTGCGACCGCGGACCAGGTTGCGGGCGAACACGAGCATGCCGACGGTGACGACGAGCAGGAGGTAGTACTTGCGGTGGTCGGAATCGAAGGTGAGTCCCAGGATCGAGGCCGGCCGCACCGACATGCCTTCCGAGCCGTGGGTGATCACCGCGAGCTGGAGCAGCATCTCCTGCACGATGAGGGTGAAGCCGAGAGTCGCCATCGCGAGGTAGAGACCGCTCAGGCGCAGGCACGGCAGCCCCAGCAGGTAGCCGACCCCGGCGCTCATCCCCGCCGCCGCGAGGACGCAGGGCACGAAGGGCCACTGCCCGGATTCGGCGAGGACCGCGGCGGTATACGCGCCGATGGCGAAGAAGGCGGCGTGCCCCAGCGAGACCTGCCCCGCATAGCCGGTCAACAGATTCAGGCCGAGGGCCACCAGGACGTAGACGAAGAGCCGGGCCATGACGTAGAGGATGTAGTTGTCGACGACGGCCGGGAGCGCGAGCAGCCCCGCCGCGACCGCGATGAAGAACGGGCCCTGGAGCCGCTCGAGCCCCTTCGGCCTCATCGCGTCACACCTTCCGGATCGGCGCGGCGCCGAACAGGCCGCTCGGCCGCACGACCAGCACCACGATGAGCAGGATGTAGGTCGAGACCTGCTTGATGCCCGCGTTGAAGAAGTAGCCGGAGAGGTTCTCGAGCACCCCCAGCAGCATGCCCCCGATGATCGCGCCCGGGATGCTGCCGAACCCGCCCAGGATCGCCCCCGCGAACGCCTTGACCCCGATCAGTCCGAGGTTGGGATCGAGATAGATGATGGGGGCGATCAGCACGCCCGCGACGCCTCCAACCGCGGCGCTGATCGCCCAGGTCAGCGAGAAGATGCGCGTGACGCTCACCCCCATGAGCCGCGCCGCGGTCTGGCTCTGGGCGGTGGCGCGCATCGCCATCCCGGTCTTGGTGAGCTTGAAGAAGAGATAGAGGACCAGCATGATCGCGAGCGAGGACCCGATCACGCCCGCGTCCATGGCGGTGAAGCTCAGCGCCCCGAGACGAATGGGATCCTTGGAGAAGATGGTGGGGAGCGGCAGCACGTCGTACCCGTAGATGATGCCGGCGAACGCGCGCAGGACCGTCGAGGCTCCGATGGTGGCGATGACGATGCTGAAGATCGGGGCGTCCATGATGGGGCGCACGACCAGCCGCTCCAGGCCGACGCCCATGAAGCCCGACAGGACGATAGTCGCGAGCAGGACGACCCAGTACGGGAGGCCGAACCAGACCAGGAGCGTGTAGCTGATGAAGCCGCTGACCATGACGAACTCGCCCTGGGCGAAGTTCACCACGTCGGTGGCCTTGAAGATGAGCACGAAGCCCAGCGCGATCAGCGCGTAGACGCACCCCGTCGCCAGCCCGCTGACCACCTGGCTCGTCAGGATCTCGGCCATGCTCCCCTCACCGCACGCTCCCGGCCCGGCCGCCTCCTACTTGCGCCCGCCCTCCTGCAGCTCCATCCAGTCGCTCAGCTTGGTCCACTTGCCGTCCTTCACCACCACGAGGCGGGCCGAGCGGCTCATGCCCCGCCGGTTGTCGCCGCCGTAGCTGTACTTGAGGCCCCAGCCCGGATCCCAGTCCTTGATCGATTCGATCGACTTGAGCAGCGAGTCGCGGGTCAGGTTCCGCCCGTTGCGCTGCAGCGCTTCCACGAACAGGGCGGCTTTCTGGTAGCCGTAGAGATTCGTGGTGTCCAGCGCCAGGCTCGGGAAGTACTTCTTCATGTCCGCCCGGTAGAGGTCGAGGAAGGGGCCGGGCTCGGTGGGCAGCGGGTAGACCTCCACGCCGATGACGCCCTCGACGTGCTTGCCGCCCAGCTCGATGGTCTTGTCGAGCACGATCGGGGAGGGGCCGATGAACAGCGGCCGGTAGCCGATGGCCGCGCACTGCTCGGCCAGCCGCGGGGGCTCGCGGTAGACCGCCTGCAGGATGACCGCCTGCGCCCCGGACTCCTTGAGCTTCGCGGCCTGCGAGCTGAAGTCGATGTCGGCGCGCTTGTAGTCGACCTCCGCCACGTAGGCGAGATCGTGATGCTTGAGCCGTGCCTTGCCGCCGAGGTGGCCGTCGAGACCGTACTCGTCGTCCTGGTAGAAGCTGGCGATCTTCCGGATCTTCTTCTCCTTCACCAGGTAGTCGATGATCAGCCAGGTCTGGTCCACGTAGGTGGCGAGGTCGCCGACGTGCCACTTGCCGGAGGTGGTCCACAGGCTCGCGAGGGTGGCCGGGAAGATGTCGGGGACCTGCTTCTCCTCGAGATAGTCCTTGATCGCCTTGGTGGTCGGCGTGCCGAGGTGGCCCATCATGGCGAACACCTTGTCCCGCTCGACGAGCCGCTTGGCGTTGGTCACCGCCTTGGGCGGCTGGTACACGTGGTCGTAGGAGATCAGGCGGATCTTGCGGCCGTGGACGCCGCCCGCGTCGTTCACGCGGTTGAACACCGCCTCCATCCCCGCCTTGATGTTGACCCCCCAGTTGGCCACCGCGCCGGTGAGGTCGAGGCCGGCGCCCAGGACCACTTCCTTGTCGGTGACGCCGTCTTCTCCCCGGGCGGGCGCGCTCCCGCCGAGGACGAGGAGACCGACGAGGGCGGACAAAATTCCGAAGCCGCCGAGAAGTCTGCTCATGGGGTCTCTCCTTTCATGCGCTCTTCTGGTGCCCGAGGTACGATCGGCGGACGTGGTCGTCCCGCAGGAGCTGCCGACTGTCTCCTGCCAGCGAGACCGATCCGGTCTCCAGCACGTAGCCGTAGTCGGCGATGGACAGCGCCTTGTTGGCGTTCTGTTCGACGAGCAGCACGGTGGTGCCGTGGTCGTGGATCTCGCGGATGATGCGGAAGATCTCCTCCACCAGCATCGGGGCCAGCCCGAGCGAGGGCTCATCGAGGAGGATCAGGCGGGGCTCCGCCATCAGCGCGCGTCCGATCGCCAGCATCTGCTGCTCGCCCCCGCTGAGCGTCCCCGCCAGCTGGAGCCGCCGCTCGGCCAGGATCGGGAAGTGCGCCTGGGCCCGCTCGAGGCCGCGCTCGACCGCCCGCCGGTCCGTGCGGGTGTACGCGCCCATCTTGAGGTTCTCGAGGACGGTCAGCTCGGGGAAGAGCTCGCGCCCTTCCGGAACGTGGGAGATGCCCAGCCGCGCGATCTTTTCCGACGGAAGCCCGTCGATCCGGCGGCCCGCGAACGCGACGGTGCCGCGGGCCGGGGGCACCAGGCCGGAGATCGACTTGAGCGTGGTGGACTTCCCCGCGCCGTTCGCCCCGAGCAGCGTGACGATCGCCCCCTCCGGCACTTGGAGGGACACGCCCTTGACCGCCTGGATGCTCCCGTAGAAGGTCTCGATCCCCTCGACCGCGAGCAGGGGCGCCGCCGCGCGAGAAGCGCCCACCGCCTCAACGCGCGTCGACATTCGCGCTCTCTCCGAGGTAGGCCTTGACGACGTCCGGATTGCTCTGGACCTCTCGTGGTGATCCGTCGGCGATCTTGCGCCCGAAGTTCAACACGGTGATGGCGTCCGAGATGTTCATCACGAGGCCCATGTCGTGCTCGACGAGCAGGACGGTCAGCTTGAAGCGATCCCGGACCTGCCGCAGGACCTCCGCGAACGTTTCCGTCTCCGCGGTGTTGAGCCCGGAGGCCGGCTCGTCGAGCAGCAGGAGGGTGGGCTCGAGCGCGAGCGCCCGCGCCAGCTCGACGCGCTTCTGCGTGCCGAGCGGCAGGTTCCCGGCCGCCTGCCGCTGGACGCTCGTGAGCCCGAGGAAGTCCAGGAGCTCCGCCGCCTTGTCGCGGACCTGGCGCTCCTGCCGGCCGACGAACGGCAGCGCCAGCCCCTCCGCCAGCACGCCGGTGCGCATGTGGCTGTGCCGGGCCACCAGGACATTGTCGAAGGCGCTCATGGTGCGGAAGAGCTGCACGTTCTGGAACGTGCGGGCGATGCCGAGACGGGCGATCTGATCGGGGCGGAGGCGCGTGATCTCCCGCTCCCGGAAGCGGATGCTCCCGCTCGTCGGCCGGTAGTAGCCGGTGACGCAGTTGAAGATGGTCGTCTTGCCCGCGCCGTTGGGGCCGATCAGCCCGTGGACGCGCCCCGCCTCGACGCTCAGGGTGACGCCGTCGACGGCGCGCCGACCCCCGAAGCTGACGGACAGATCATGGATGGAGAGCGCAGCCGCGGTCACCCGCGCTGCCCTTCGAGGAGTCGGAGCGGAATAGGATCGGGCATCCTCGCCCTTCCCTAGCCGGGGCGCGACTGGCGCCCGAGCGCTCGACCGGCCTCACACGTCCCGACTGCCCGACCGGGGGACGGACAGCAGCGTGGGGATGCTACCCGTCCAGGTAAGCCGGGTCAAGGGGCACGTGTCCCGGGAACCCGGAGGGCAGTATTCCCGATCGCCTCGGGCAGATCGGCCGCGCTTCGGGCACCGAGGAACCACCCGGCGCGGGAGCGCCGGCGATCAAGTACACGAATTCCATGAGAACACCGCCCCGGGGGCAGCTTGGCACTGGTTGCGCATCGCAGGCGATGAGCGGAACATGCCCCCAACGTCCTGCGGCCGGGCAGGCGCGACTCGTGACGCTTCCCGGCGAACCGGGGAGGTGATGCTCGAAGGTCGGAACGCTTTCCACCGCGCGCCCGCGCGCTCCACGTCGCCTCCTCAGGTACTGCATTGGAGGATCGAGCCATGATGCATGGCTTCAGAGCCGTCCGTAGCGTGGTCCCGACCGTCATCCTGATCGTCGGTCTGTGGGCTCTCGCCTTCGCCCGCCCTGCCTTCGCCAACGAGGTCCTCGAGTGGAACGACACGACCATGAAGGCCATCGCGGCGACCGGCCAGAACAACATCGTTTCGACGCGCACCCTCGCCATGGTGCAGGTCGCGGTGCACGACGCGCTGAACACCATCAATCGCCGCTACGACGCCTACTACTTCGAGACGCCCGGTGACCCCGCCGCGTCGTCTGACGCCGCGATTGCGGCGGCCGCGCACACCGTGCTCGTCGGGGTGGTCGGCAACTACGGCACGCAGGCCCAGAAGGGCGCGACGTTCGCGCTGCTCGACCAGGCCTACGCGGCGTCGCTCGCCCGCGTCACCGACGGGCCCGCCCGGAACAAGGGGGTGGCGATCGGGCGCGCCGCG